>NZ_JBHTST010000046.1:0-53120 GCF_042794995.1 Streptomyces sp. NPDC056503 | reverse complement strand
CCGCAGGGCCGACCGGCCCTGCGGAGGCCACGCCGCATGCGCAACAGTTCGAAATCCGCCCGGCGATGTCACTAGTCTTCCCCTGATCGATCGGTCGAGAGTCGAATCAGGGCAGGGGGAGCGACTCATGTACAGCATCGTCGTCGTGCCACCACCGGGCAACGCCCAGGACGAGCAGATCCGGCTCGCGCCGGGCGAACGACTGCGGTTCGGTCGGTCGGACGAGGCCCCCCGTGGACTCGTCATCGCCCACGAGGGCGTCCCCAGGATCGCCGGTGAGATCACGGCGTTCCCGGCCTACTGGCTGTTGAGCAACCTCAGCGACAACCAGACGTACGTGGTGGAGAACCCGGAGGGCGCGGGCGAGCACCTCAAGGTCGCTCCCGGCCGCGCCGAGGCGCCGGTCCCGTTCGAGTTCTCCCGCATCGTGCTGCCCGCGGCAGGTGACCTGCTCGCGTTCGACGTATGGGCGCCCCGCCACACCTTCCACGACGTCGACCGGGACGGGCTGTCCGGCACCGTCACGGCGCCGGCCTTCGCGCTGGACCGCACCAAGCGCTACTTCGCGGTGCTGGTCGCCCTCTGCGAACCCCGCCTGTGCGGCGAACCCCACGCCGCCCTGCCCGCGGTGGAGCAGCTCGTGGAACGGCTGGGCCCCGTCTGGCCGAGCGTCACCCGCTCGGCCGTCTACTGGAACATCGACTACCTCGCCCTCAAGCTGCGGTTACGGCCGAACCACCACGAGGCGGAGGCCGGACGCAGGACCCACGGCAAGAAGGAGACGCTGGTCTCGCTGGCGCTGCGGTTCGACCTGGTCCGCGAGGACGACCTCGGGGTCCTCTCCCCGCCCCCCACGAGGTCGGCCCGATGACCGGACATCCCGACGGCACGGACCCGGTCACCGTCGACAAGGGCTACCGCATCGGCCCGTGGCAGGTCCGTGAACGACTGGCGTCCGGTGCCTTCGCCACGGTCTACGCGGCCCGCAGGGCCCCCGGGGACGACGCGCCGCGCACGCCGGGCGAGGCCGACGTGCCGCGACGGGTGGCGCTGAAGATCCTGCCCACCGGGACCCGCACCCCGCGCCAGCTGCGCCATCTGCGCGAACTCGCCGAGCGCGAGGTCGACGTCCTCAACCGACTCCGCACCCCCCGGCTGATCCGCCTGTACGAGACGCTGACCGTCGACGACGCGGACCGTCCGGAACTGGACGGCGCGACCGTCCTCGTACTCGAACGGGCCGAGACGTCCCTGGCCGCGCTCCTGGACCGGACCCCCGTCCCCGCCACCGGACCCGCCCTCCTCGCCCAGATCTGCGAAGGACTGCACCAGCTCCACCGCGCCGGCTGGGTGCACGGCGACCTGAAGCCGGCGAACGTGCTGCTGATGGACGACGGATCGGTCAGGCTGGCCGACTTCAACATGTCGGCCGAGATGGAGGGGACGCACGCCTACTCCCCCGCCTTCGCCACGCCCGACTACACACCGCCCGAACTGCTCTGGCCCGAGCTCACCGAGCGAGGAACGCTGATCCGGCCGACCGCCGACATCTGGGCCTTCGGCGTTCTGGCCCACCAGGTGCTCACCGGCTGCCACCCCATGCCCGGCACGACTCCCCAGGCCCGCAGCGAAGCCGCGGAACGCTACGCGCGGGGTACGGAGGAACTGCGGCTGGCCCCGGAACTCCCACCGCTCTGGCAGAAGATCATCACCACCTGCCTGGCCCGTGCCCAGGGCCGTCGGGGCACCGCGAAGGCGCTGCTCCGCGAGGTGGAGGAGGCGGCGGGCGCCACCCCGTCCCCCCGTCTGCCCCGCCTGCGCCCCACCCTCGTGCGACGGCACCCCGTCGCGGCGGCGCTGCTCGCCGTCGTCCTCCTCCTCTCCACGGCGACGGCCTTCACCGCCCATCGCCACGTCACGCGTCACGACGGCACGCCCGTGTACGCGGCCCTGCCGCGCGACAAGGCCTTCCCCGTCGGGCCCGACGGGGAAGTCGTCTACGGCTACCACCGTTGCCCGGAGAACTCCCTCTGCTTCTTCAGCGGGCACAACGGCACCGGTGAGCTGTGCGCCTGGCACGGAGACGACCCCGACTGGCAGTCCGGGGAGGACGTCTGCGCCTGGGCCGGGACCAACCCGGTGCGGTCGATCTTCAACAACGTCGACGGTGAGCGCAGCGCCGTGGCCTACTTCCGGGGCGCCGACTACCGGCCCGCCGACGCGGACCGCCGCCGGCTGGCGCAACGTACCGGCTGCAGCCCCGAGAACAGCATGGGCAACCTGGCGGGGACCTACGCGCCCCGATCGCACCGGCTGATCACGAGCTGCTCCTCGTTCACGGCGCTCAAGGACTTCTTCGTCCCCTGGTGACGGGGGGCGCGGGCCCCGTCGAGGCGGTCGGCGTTCCGCCTCCTCAGGTGAACGCCGGGATGATCTCGGAGCCGTACGCGTCGATGGTGGCCTCCCGGTTGTCGTGCATGTCGTAGACGGCGAACTGGTCGACGCCCAGGTCCTTGAGGTGCCGGAGCTTGTCGATGTGGGCCTCGGCGGGGCCGAGGAGGCAGAAGCGGTCGACGATCTCGTCGGGGACGAAGGTGGTGTCGGGGTTGTCGGCGCGGCCGTGGTGGGAGTAGTCGTAGCCGTGCCGGTCCTTGATGTACGCCGTCAGCTCCTCGGGGACCATCGAGGAGTGTTCGCCGTACTTGGCGACGAGGTCGGCGACGTGGTTGCCGACCATGCCGCCGAACCAGCGGCACTGGTCCCGGGCGTGCGCCAGGGCCTGCGGGGAGTCGTCGGCGGTGACGTACGCGGGGGCGGCGACGCAGATGGTGAGGGCGTCGGGGTCGCGGCCCGCGTCGGTGGCCGCCTGCCGGACCGCCTTGACCATCCACTCGGTGAGGAAGGGGTCGGCGAGCTGGAGGATGAATCCGTCGGCCTTCTCGCCGGCCAGGGCGAGGGCCTTGGGGCCGTACGCCGCCATCCAGACGGGCAGCTTGCCGTTCTTCACCCAGGGGATGCGGATCGGGTTGCCGTCCACGGTCGCCTCGCGGCCCTCGGCGAGGTCGCGGATGACCTCGATGGCCTCGCCGAGGCGGGCCAGGGTGTTCGGCTTGCGGCCGGCGACGCGCATGGCGGAGTCGCCGCGGCCGATGCCGCAGACGGTGCGGTTGCCGTACATGTCGTTGAGGGTGGCGAAGGTGGAGGCCGTCACCTCCCACGTACGCGTCCCCGGGTTCGTCACCATCGTGCCCACGTGGAGCTTGGTGGTGTTGGCGAGGATCTGGCTGTAGATGACGAAGGGTTCCTGCCAGAGCACGGCGGAGTCGAAGGTCCAGCCGTAGCGGAAGCCGTTGCGTTCCGCCCGGCGCATCAGGCCGACGACCTGCGAGGCGGGCGGGTCGGTCTGCAGGACGAGTCCGAAGTCCAAGGGGCGGTCTCCTAGTTCAGGTACTGACAGGTGGAGCGGGGGAGGAAGGCGCCGTGGCCGGCGTGACCGACGTACGCGCGCGCCTCGACGACCGGTACGCCGCGCGAGAGCACGGTCTCGACCCGGCCGGTGACCGTCCTCCCCTCGTACGCCGAGTAGTCGACGTTCATGTGGTGGGTCGCGGCCGACAGCACCTGGGTGGCGTGCGGGTCGTAGATGACGACGTCGGCGTCGGCGCCGGGCGCGATCGTGCCCTTCTGCGGGTAGAGGCCGAACATCCGGGCCGGGGTCGCGCAGGCGATCTCGATCCAGCGGCGGCGGGTGATGTGCCCGTCGACGACGGCCTGGTGGAGGAGGTCCATGCGGTTCTCCACGCCCGGCAGGCCGTTGGGGATCTTCGAGAAGTCGCCCCGGCCGAGCTCCTTCTGGCCGACGAAGCAGAAGGGGCAGTGGTCCGTCGACACCACCTGGAGGTCGTTCGTCCGCAGGCCGCGCCAGAGCGCCGCCTGGTGCTCCTTCGGCCTCAGGGGCGTGCTGCACACGTACTTGGCGCCCTCGAAGTCCGGCTCCGCCAGGTTGTCCGTCGACAGGAAGAGGTACTGCGGGCAGGTCTCGCCGAAGACCGGCAGGCCCTTGTCCCGGGCCGCCGCCAGCTCGGCGACGGCCTCCTGGGCCGAGACGTGGACGACGTACAGCGGGGAGCCGGCGACACGCGCCAGCTGGATGGCGCGGTGGGTGGCCTCCGCCTCCAGCAACGCCTTGCGGACCTCGCCGTGGTGGCGGGGGTCCGTCTCGCCCCGGGCGAGGGCCTGCTCCACGAGGACGTCGATCGCGATGCCGTTCTCGGCGTGCATCATGATCAGCCCACCGGTCTCGCCGGCCCTCTGCATGGCGCGCAGGATCTGGCCGTCGTCCGAGTAGAAGACCCCCGGATACGCCATGAAGAGCTTGAAGGAGGTCACGCCCTCCTGGACGAGGAGGGCCATCTCCTTCAGGGTGGTCGGGGTGACGTCCGACATGATCATGTGGAAGGCGTAGTCGACGGCGCAGGTGCCGTCGGCCTTGGCGTACCAGGCGTCCAGGCCCTCGCGGAGGCTGTGGCCGACGGACTGGACGGCGAAGTCGACGATGGTGGTGGTGCCGCCCCAGGCGGCGGCGCGGGTGCCGGTCTCGAAGGTGTCGGAGGCGAAGGTGCCGCCGAAGGGCAGTTCCATGTGGGTGTGGGCGTCGACGCCGCCCGGGATGACGTAGCGGTCGGTGGCGTCGAGGACGCGGTCGGCGGTCCAGCCGGCCGCCGCGTCGGAGCCGTGGGCGGCGAGCGCGGCGATGCGGCCGTCCTCGATGAGGACGTCGGCGTGGAGTTCGTCGGAGGCGGTGACGACGAGGCCGCCCCGGATCAGGGTTCGGGTGCTCACGGGACTACTCCCCTGCCAACTAGAGGGTTCTGAGGGCCTGTTCGAGGATGGCGGCGCCCTCCTCGGCCTCGGCGACGGTGAGGGAGAGCGGGGGCGCGACCCGCAGCGCGCTGGTGTCGTGGCCGCCGCCCTTGCCGATGAGGAGGCCGTTCTCGCGGGCCTTCTCCAGGACGGCGGAGGCGGCTTCGGGGGCGGCTCCGCCGGTGACGGGGTCGGCGAGTTCGATGCCGATCATGAGGCCGCGGCCGCGGACCTCGCGGACGGTGTCGACGCCGGCCGCGGCGGCGCGGATCCGTTCGACGAGAAGGCCTCCGACGCGGCGGGCGTTGCCCTGGAGGTCGTGGTCGAGGAGGTAGCCGAGGTTGGCCAGGCCGGCGGCCATGGTGACGGGTGAACCGCCGAAGGTGGAGATGGAGTTGGCGTCGAGGCAGTTCATGATCTCGGCGCGGCCGACGACACCGCCGATCGACATGCCGTTGCCGATGCCCTTGGCGAAGGTGAGCAGGTCGGGCGGTCCGGCCTGTCCGTGCGCCTGCCAGCCCCAGAAGTGCTCGCCGGTGCGGCCCCAACCGGTCTGCACCTCGTCGGAGATCCAGAGGATCCCGTGCCGGTCGAGGACCCGGCGGAAGGCGGCGTACAGGCCGTCGGGCGGGGAGGTGAAGCCGCCGACGCCCTGGATCGGTTCGGCGATGAGGGCGGCGGTGCGGTGGGTGTGGCCGAGGAGGTCCTCGAGGTCGGCGACGGCGGCCTCGGTGAAGCGTTCGTCGGTGAGGCCGGCGAAGGGGCCCCGGCCGCGGACGGCGCCGTGCACGTAGAGGGTCTGGAGCGGGGAGAGGCCGGTGGGGGACCAGGAGCGGTTGCCGGTGACGCCGACGGTGGAGAAGGAGCGGCCGTGGTAGCTGTTGCGCATCGCCAGGATCTGGTTCGAGCGGCGGTACGCGGTGGCCAGGAGCAGGGCCGTGTCGTTGGCCTCGGTGCCGGAGGTGGTGAAGAAGACGCGGGCGTCGGGGATGCCGGAGAGGGCGGCGATCCGTTCGGCGAGCTCCACCATCGGGCGGTTGAGGTAGAGGGTGGAGGAGTGGACGATCCGGCCGGCCTGTTCGGCGACCGCCTTGGTGACCTCGGGGAGGGCGTGGGCGGTCATGGTGGTGAGGATGCCGCCGAAGAAGTCGAGGTAGCGGCGGCCCTCGGCGTCCCAGACGTGCCGGCCCTCGCCGTGCGTGATCTCGATCGGCTCGTCGTAGTAGAGCGCCAGCCAGTCGGGGAGGACGGAGCGGTGGCGGGCGTACAGGCTGTTCACGGCCGGACCAGCCCGTCGTAGGCGTCGGGGCGGCGGTCGCGGTAGAAGGCCCACTGCTGGCGGACCTCCTCGATGACACCGAAGTCGAGGTCCCGGACGACGAGTTCCTCCTCCTTGTCGGAGGCGACGTCGCCGACGAAGCGGCCGCGCGGGTCGACGAAGTAGCTGGTGCCGTAGAAGTCGTTGTCGCCGTACTCCTCGACGCCGACGCGGTTGATGGCGGCGACGAAGTACTCGTTGGCCACGGCGGCGGCGGGCTGCTCCAGCTGCCACAGGTAGGAGGAGAGGCCTCGGTGGGTGGCCGACGGGTTGTAGACCAGCTGGGCGCCGTTGAGGCCGAGTTGGCGCCAGCCCTCGGGGAAGTGGCGGTCGTAGCAGATGTAGACGCCGACCTTGCCGACGGCGGTGTCGAAGACCGGCCAGCCGGCGTTCCCCGGGCGGAAGTAGTACTTCTCCCAGAACCCCCTGACCTGCGGGATGTGGTGCTTGCGGTACTTGCCGAGGTAGCTGCCGTCGGCGTCGATGACGGCCGCGGTGTTGTAGTAGAAGCCCTCGGACTCGACCTCGAAGACCGGGACGACGATCACCATGCCGGTCTCACGGGCCAGCTCCCGCATCCGCGTGACGGTGGGGCCGTCCGGGACGGGCTCGGCCCAGCGGTAGTGCTCGGGTTCCTGGACCTGGCAGAAGTAGGGGGCGTTGAACACCTCCTGGAAGCCGATCACCCGGGCGCCCTGGCGGGCCGCCTCGCGGGCGTGCTCCTCGTGCTTGGCGATCATGGATTCGGTGTCGCCGGTCCAGGTCGCCTGGACGAGGGCGGCGCGTACGACGGTCATGAGCAGCTCCTTCGGCGCGGCGTCAGAGAGCCTCTACGCCCGTAGACACGGTGCGTAGGAGGAGAACGTAAGCCCCGTCACACCCCGGAGCAAGACTGCCGCCCGGAAGCAGCGCAGTCGATCATGTTTCATACCGGACTGGTCCACACCGGACACGTACCGACACGTGACGACTGCTCCCCGCTCGTACGTTTCCGGTTTCAGGGCCCGAGGACGCCACTCACCCGCAGCGCGTGCCGCAGGGCCCGGTCGTCGGCCGCCGAGAGCGCGCGGGCCGCCGCGCCGAGCCGGGGCACGAGGAGGGCCGGATCGACGGCCGCGAGCCGGGCCGCCTCCTCGGGGGTACGGACCCGGATGAAGGCGCTGAGCAGGGCGTGGGCCTCGCGGTCGTGGGCCTCCGCGACCAGGGCGGCGACGGCCCCGGCGAGCTCCTCCACGGGCCGGGCCAGGCCCTGGCGCAGCAGCTGCTCGCAGTCCTCGGCCCGGCCCGCGTCGGCGAGCGCGCCGGCGACGGCGGCCAGCCGGGCGGGCGGCAGCGAGGCGGCCTCCCAGAGCAGGGTCGCCCAGTCGGCGCCGAACCCGGCGCGGTGGAGCGCCCCGGCGAGCGCGGGCAGCCGGCCGGGCGGCCCGCCGAGCGCCTCGCAGAGCAGCACGTGCGCCTCGCCGGTACGGCCCTGGGAACGCAGCCGCTGGAGGGCGTAGACGGCGTTGGCGGCGGCGCGGGCGGCGTCCTCGGCCTCGTCCGGGGACGTGCCGGGAGCGGGGGCGGCCGGTGCCGCCGGGTCGGCCGTACGGGCCGCGGCCCGGACCCGGAACCGGGCGCCGCGCGGTGGCTCGGCCCCACCGGCGGGCAGCTCGGGCACGGCGGCGAGCGCGGGCTCCGCGACGGCGTCGTCCTCCTCCGTCCAGGCGTACCGGGCGCCCCGCGCCCGCCGCCGCTCCGGCGCGGACGCGGCCCCGCCCTGCATAGAGGCGCCCCCGTACGCCCCGGAGGCGACCCTGCCCGGCACGGAGGCGAGCCCGCCGGCCAGGGGGGCGGATCCGCCGGGCGCGGGGGCGGTGTGCAGCCGGTCGAGGCGGTCGGTGAGGTCGACGACGCGGGCGGTGGCGCGGGCGTGGTCGTCACGGGTCCAGGCGAGGTCGTGCGCCAGCCGGGCCGCCTCCTCGGGGCCCGGGGCCGGGTGGGCGCCGAGCCGCCGGTCGAGCTCCCCGATCCGGGCCTCGGCGTGGCGGCGCTCGCGTTCCATCGCGTCGCGGCGGGCCGCCAGGGCCTCGGCCCCGCCGGGCGTCCGGTCGTGGGCGAGGGCGGCGGCCGCGTACAGCTCCCGCCCCCGGCCGGGGGCCTCCCCCGTGTCCCGGAGCAGGGACTCGACGACGTCCCAGGGCAGCAGTTCGGTGCCGTCGAGGCAGGCGCGCAGGCCGTCCGGGTCCCGTTCGGCGAAGACCGCCCACCAGCCGCCCGCCTGTTCGGCGCGGGCGGCGAGCCCGCCCAGCCAGTGGGTGAACTCAGCCATCTCGGACGGAATGTGAGCGACCGTCATGCGTGTGCACCTGCCCCGCGGTAGGGAGAAGGGGACCTTCCGGTCCGCCGCAGGGCATTGCACCGCAGTCGTGTTACGGGACGGCTACGTACCGTTTTCCTTTCCGTGCCCCGGGGACCACATCACTTCCCCGGCCGGCGGGTCACAGGGTGACGACGATCCCGGTGTGGGGGCGCTTGCCGAGGCGGGCGATCGTGGCCGGCCAGTCCACCAGCCAGTACTGGTAGGTGTACTTGCGGGAGAGCAGCCGGCGGATGCGGCGCAGCTCCTCCCCGGTGACGAGCCGGGCGGTCCCGGCGACCCGGACGGCGCCCTCGGGGACGTTGCCGCGCATGTCGCAGGGGGCCAGCTCGACCCTGGGGTCGTTGCGGAGCCGCTTGACCTTCCAGGAGTCGGCGCGGGTCCACACGTACACGCGCCCGTCGTCGACGGCGTACCAGACCGGGGTGGCGACCCCGGTCCCGTTCTTCCGGAAGGTGGTCAGGCTGAGGTAGCGGCCGCGCCGCAGCTCCTCGGGGACTCGGTCGTTCGTCATGACCGGGGAGCCTATGCCCGAGCGGGGTCGCGGGCGTGGGTCAGGGTCTCCCGGGCGGCGAAGAGGGCGCCGGTGCCGCCGGGGGCGCCGGCCGGCGGCGGGCGCCCGGAGGCGGCGCGGCACCACGGCGGGGCTCCGGGTGGGCCACCGCGTCCGCCGTCACGTCACCGGGCGGCCCCCCCCGGGTACGCCGCCCGGGCGTCGCCGACCTCCGCGCCGTGGGCGCGGGCCCAGTCGCAGGCCGTGTCCAGCGGGCCGAGGAGCGAGTGGCCGAGCGGAGTGAGCGCGTACTCGACGCGCGGCGGGTTCTCCTCGTACACGGTCCGGGCGAGGAAGCCGCTGCGCTCCATGGAGCGGAGGGTCTCGGTGAGGACCTTGGAGGTGATCCAGGGGAGGGCGGCGCGGAGTTCGCCGAAACGGCGGGCGGCACCGTCCTCCAGACAGCGCAGCACGACGCCGGTCCACTTGTCGCCGACGCGGAAGGGCTGGACGGCGCCGTCGGCGCAGTCCGGGTCGTCGAACTGGACGGGGATCGGGGTCGGTTCGGTCATGCGGCCGACGGTAGCGGCGCCGGTACCGTTGAAGTAACCGGGGGTCCCCGTCCTACCGTCCCGGCCATGGGAGACGACACCAGCAAGAAGATCATCGTGTTCGGGGCCGGCGGGCGGGTCGGCCGCGCGGCCGTGGCGGAGGCGGCGGCCCGGGGCCACCGGGTGACGGCCGTGGTGCGCGATCCGGCGCGCCATCCGGGTCTGGAGCGGCCGGGCGTGGCGCTCGTACGCGGCGACGCGACGGACCCGGAGTCGGTGGCGGCGCTCGCCGCCGGGCACGACGCGGCCCTGCACGCCTCCGCCCGCCTCGACGTGCCCTCGGAGGAGTACTTCACCGCGACGGCGAGGGCGCTGCTCTCGGGGCTCGGGGCGGCCGGGGTGGGCCGGCTGCTGACCCTGGGCATCGCCACCACCCTGGAGGACGCGGCCGGCGTCCGGCTGATGGACGCGCCGGACTTCCCGGCGGAGTGGCGGGCCTTCGCCCGGGGCCATGTGGCGGAGTTCGAGCTGCTGGCGGCGGGGGCCGGGCCGGAGCTCGACTGGCTGATGGTGGTGCCGCCGCTGGACCTGAACGCGGAGGCGGAGCCCACCGGCGGGTACCGGACGGCGGTCGGCACGGTCGTGGACGGTCCCGGCCGGATCGCGCACGCCGACCTGGCGCTCGCCCTGCTCGACGAGATCGAGGCGCCCCGGCACAGCCGGGTCCAGCTGGCGGTCTCGGGCTGAGGCCACCGGGCAACCGGGGCGGCCGGGCAACCGGGCGGCCGGACCCGGCGCGTGAACCGCTCGACGCGAACCGTTCGACGTGAACCGCTCGACCGGGGTCAGTCGCGGGTGGTGATCCGACTCAGGCCCTCGGCCAGCTCCTCCCGGTTCATCACCGGCGAGTAGTGGATCTTGGCGCCGAGTCTCATGAAGAAGGGCTCCGAGATCGACGGCAGGGCGGAGCTCTCGGTGAGGTCGAAGAAGAAGTAGCCGGTGCGGCAGCCGTTCTCGACGGTGAAGTACGCGGCCTCGGGGCGGATCCGCCCGAGCGCCTCCTCCATGAGCCCCTGCACGGCGCCCTGGCGGATGAGGTCGTTGGAGGCCTCGGTGTCCATCTCGACCTTCATCAGCATGCGCATGACACAGCCCCAATCCCGGCCGGGCGGAGGCTCCGCACGGTACGCCCTCGGTCCACCCGGACGCACTCACCTCAAGCGTCCTCCCCCGGCGGTCCGGGGGCCACCCGGCGGCGGGAGCGACGACCGGCGCGGCGGCCGGGGCCTCAGACGGGCAGCAGCGCGCTGCGGACCAGCAGCTCGTCCAGCGACAGGTCGAGGACGCCGGCGAGGGCCGCGACGGTGAAGAAGGCCGGGGTCGGGGCGCGGCCGGTCTCGATCTTGCGGAGGGTCTCGGCCGACAGGCCGGCCGCCGCCGCGATCTCGACCATCGACCGCTCGCCGCGGGCCGCGCGCAGCAGCCGCCCGAGCCGCTCGCCGCGCTCGCGCTCTTCCGGAGTGAGGGGGGTGCGCACCATGCCCCCACCATACCCGCCGCCCCCCATTTTCATACCGGTATAGTAATGGGAATGGTGAAGATCAAGACCGACGAGAACATGGACGAGATGCGCGAGGCGGGCCGCGTGGTGGCCCGCGCCCTGGCGGCCGCGCGGGAGACGGCGGCGCCCGGGGTGCCGGTCGCCGAGCTGGACCGGGCGGCCCGGGAGGTGCTGGCGGAGGCCGGCGCCGGCTCGCCCTTCCTGGGTTACCGCCCGGACTGGGCGCCGACGCCCTTCCCGGCCGTGGTCTGCGTCTCCGTCAACGACGCGATCGTGCACGGCATCCCGGACGGGTCCCGGCTCGCCGACGGCGACCTGGTCTCGCTGGACTGCGGGGCGCTGCTGCGCGGCTGGGCCGGGGACTCGGCGGTGAGCTTCACCGTCGGCCGCGCCCGCGCCGAGGACACCCGGCTGATCGGAGCCGCGGAGGAGGCCCTGGCGGCCGGCATCGCCGAGGCCGTCGTCGGCAACCGGATCGGGGACGTGGCGCACGCCATCGGCACGGTGTGCCGCAAGGCGGGCTACGGCATCCCGGACGGCTTCGGGGGGCACGGCATCGGCCGCGCCATGCACGAGGACCCGGGGGTGCCGAACGAAGGGCGCCCCGGCCGCGGGATGAGGCTGCGGCACGGCATGGTCCTGGCGATCGAGCCGATGCTCATCGGGGGCGGCGGCGACGGGCACTACACGGCGCGGGACGGCTGGACGATCCGCACCCTCGACGGCTCCCGCGCCGCCCACGCCGAGCACACCGTCGCCGTCACGGACACGGGGCCGCGCATCCTCACGGCCCCGTGACGCCGGGACCGCGCCCGGCCCCGTGACGCCGAGCCGGGCACGCGCGCGTGGATCCGGGGAAGAGACGGTCCGGGCCGTCTCTTCCCCGGATCACGCCGCAAACCCGGCGGGAAGCCCGGCAGGATCCGGAAGGGGCGGTCTAGCGGCCGGGCCGGACCACCATCGCCGAGCCGCCGCCCCGGCGGACGGTCTCGGCGGCGGCGAGCCAGCGTCCGTCCGGGAGGCGCTGGACGCCGGTGGCGGCGCCGATCTCCGGGTTCTGCCGGAAGGCGTGGCCGAGGGCTTCGAGCCGGGCCCTCAAGGGGCTGTTCCAGAGGGCGGGTTCGAGCTCGGTCGTGGCCTGGTTGCGCTGGCTGGCGCGGGGGGCCGCGATGGCGTCGACGAGCGGCAGGCCGCGGTCGAGGACGCCGGTGAGGGTCTGCAGGACGGTGGTGACGATGGTGGCGCCGCCGGGTGACCCGAGGGCGAGGACCGGCCGGTCGTGGCGGTCGAGGACGATCGTCGGGGAGATCGAGGAGCGGGGGCGCTTGCCGGGGCCGGGCAGATTGGGGTCGTGGACGGCGGGGTTCGCCGGGACGAAGGAGAAGTCGGTCAGCTCGTTGTTGAGCAGGAAGCCGCGCCCGGGGACGGTGATGCCGCTGCCGCCGGTGGACTCGATGGTGAGGGTGTAGGCGACGACGTTCCCCCACCGGTCGGCGACCGTGAGGTGGGTGGTGTTCTCGCCCTCGTACGTCGTCGGCGCCGCCGTCCCGCCGGGGGCGCACGGCACCGGGTCGCGGGGGTCGCCGGGCGCGAGCGGGCTGGTGAGCGCGGCGTCGTCGCGGATCAGGCAGGCCCGGGAGTCGGCGTACCGCTGGGAGAGCAGGCCCCGGACGGGCACGGACTCGAAGGCGGGGTCGCCCACCCAGCGGCCCCGGTCGGCGAAGGCGATCCGGCTCGCCTCGATGAAGCGGTGGAGGTAGCCCGTCTCCGGGGCGGCGGAGAGGTCCGTGGCCTCCAGGATGTTGAGGGCCTCGCCGACGGTCGTACCGCCGGAGGACGAGGGGGCCATGCCGTACACGTCGAGGCCCCGGTACGCGACCTTGGTGGGCGCGCGCCGGACGGTCCGGTACCCGGCGAGGTCCCGCTCCGTCAGGTCGCCGGAGCGGACGACGCGGGGCGCGCCCTCGCGGACGGGCGGGGTGCGGACGGTCCGCACGATGTCGCGGGCGAGCGGTCCCCGGTAGAGCGCGCCGACGCCCTCCTCGGCGAGGGTGGCGTACGTACGGGCCAGGTCGGGGTTCCTGGCGACCGAGCCGACCTCCGGCAGCCGGCCGCCGGGCAGGAAGAGGGCGGCGGAGGCGGGGAAGTCGCGGAAGCGCGCCTCGTTGGCGGCGGTCTGGGCGCGGTAGGTGGCGTCGACGGTGAACCCCTCGCGGGCCAGCCGCTCCGCGGGGGCGAGGAGTTCGCGCAGCGGCCTGCTGCCCCAGGCGTCGAGGGCGGTCGCCCAGGTGGCGGGGGTGCCGGGGGTGCCGACCGAGCGTCCGCTGGTCATCGCCTCCTCGAAGGGGAGCGGGGCGCCGTTCTCGGTGAACAGCGCGGCGTCGGCGGAGGCGGGGGCGGTCTCGCGGCCGTCGACGGTGGAGACGGTACGGCTCCGGGCGTCGTAGTGGACGAGGTAGCCTCCTCCGCCGATGCCGGCCGAGTAGGGCTCGGTCACGCCGAGGGCGGCGGCGACGGCGACGGCCGCGTCGACGGCGTTGCCGCCGCGGCGCAGGACCTCGATGCCGGCGGCGCTGGCGTCGGCGTCGACGCTGGCGACGGCGCCGCCGTGACCGACCGCCACGGGCACCTTCTCCGGCGCGGGCGGCGCGACCGGTGAGAGCGGTGCGACCGGCGCGGCGGACGCGACCGGCGGCGCGGGCGGGGCGGACGGCGTCCGTGGGGCGGCAGGGGGCGGGGCCGCCGCCCCCACCGAGAGCACCGTCGCGGCCGCCACCGCGACCACCCCGTACCGGACAGCGGAGCGACCCATCCTGACCTCCCGTCAATGACCGTCCACGCAGCGTAACTTCATCCGGGCCCGGTCGTCAGGACCGCCCCCCTCCCCTCTCGAACGGTCACCCGACCGCCGCTAGCATGCGCCCCTATGGACGAGGACCTGCGCAACATCGTGCTCGGCGTGCTGGCGACCGGACTCAGCGCGTCCCTGGGCTGGCTGACCCGGACGTACGTGTGGCGCCGGCGGCTCCGCCGCAAGCAGGCGTTCTTCGGCCTGCCCAGCCACGCGGAGTGTCTGCTCGTGGTGAACCGGGAGGCGGGCGGGGAGGGAGCGGTGCACCGCTTCGACGTGTTCGCGCTGCTCGAACTCGCCGCGCTGGTGAAGGACTGCGGGGCCCAGGCGCAGATCGTCCAGCACGACCGGACGCATCTCGGATTCGGCGACCGCACGGAGTTCTGCGTGGGCGGGCCGGGGTCGAACAGACGGACGACCGCCCATCTCGGCACGCTGCTGCCCGGGCTGTCCATGCGCACCGAGCCGGAGCCGGTCGAGGAGCGGGGCGCGATCGAGGTCGGCGGCGAGCGGTACCGGATGGACCCGGGCTCCGTGGAGTACGTGGTGCTGGCCCGGATCGCGGCGGGCGAGGGCGGGCGCCCGGTCTTCCTCTTCTGCGGCCAGCGGGCGATCACCAACCAGGCGGCGACCCGCTATCTGGCACGCCACCACGAACGGCTCGCGCGCACCCATCGCGGCGGTTCGTTCGTCCTGCTGCTGCGGGTGGTCAACTCCCAGGCGTACGGCCCCGACGTGGTCGAGCTCGTGGCCGACGTGACGCGGGCGGCGCTCAGGGCTCCCGCAGTCGCACCGGCAGCGACTTGATCCCGTTGATGAAGTTGGAGACGAGCCGCCGGGGCGTCCCGGCGGTCTCGACGCCACCGCAGGCCTGCCGCAGCTCCTCGTAGAGGACGCGCAGTTGCAGCCGGGCGAAGTGGGCGCCGAGACAGACGTGCGGGCCATCGCCGAAGGAGACGTGGGGGTTGGGGCGGCGGCCGAGGTCGAGCCCGTGGGGGTCGGGGAAGACGCGCTCGTCGTGGTTGGCGGAGACGTGGAAGACGACGACCTTGTCGCCCTCGGCGATCCGGACGCCGGCGAGTTCGGTGGCGCGGGCGGCGGTCCGCCGGAAGGAGAGCACCGGCGGGTGCGCGCGCAGGAGTTCGTCCACGGCGGTGTCCATGCCGACCTCGCCCCGCCAGAGACCGCGCTGCTCGTCGGGGTGTCCGCAGAGCGCGAGCACCCCGCCGGGCGCCGCGGACCGCACGGTGTCGTTGCCGGCGACGGTGAGCAGGAAGAAGAACATCTCCAGTTCGGCGTCGTCGAGTCCGGTGGTGGCGAGGGCGGTCATCAGGTCGTCGGCGGGGTGCTCGCGCTTGTAGGCGGCGAGCTCCTGCGCGTACCCGAACATCTCGGCGAGCAGGGCCGGCGACCGGGGGTTGACGGGCTTCCCGTCGGCGCCGAGGACGGCGGGTTCGTCGGGGTCCTGGTAGGCGATGACCCGTTCGGTCCAGGCGTGCAGCAGCCCCCGGTCGCCCGCGGGCACGCCGAGCAGGTCGGTGAGGTTGAGCAGCGCGTAGTCGTCGGTGACGGCCCGGACGAGGTCGACCTCGCCGCCCTCCTCCAGCGCCGCCGCCAGCAGCCGCCGGGCCCGTGCGCGGGCGGTCGCCTCGAACCGGGCGATCCGCCGCGGGGTGAAGGCGCGGCCGGCGAGGCGCCTCAGCCGGCCGTGCTCCGGGGGGTCCTGATTGAGCATCATGCGGCGGATGAAGGGCAGGTCGGCGGCGTCGGGATCGCGGATCTGGGTGGCGCCGAGCCAGGACGAGTACGTCCCCGCGTCCTTGAGCACCCGGACGACGTCGGCGTGGCGGGTCACCGCCCAGAAACCCGGCCCGGCCGGCCAGCCGAGCACCGCCCGCTCCTCCTGCCAGGCGACCGGCGCCCGGTCGCGCAGCTCGCGGAAGGCGTCGTGCGGCGGCCCGGCGGCGTGGACGCGCGGGTCGAAGACGTCGGGAAGGTTCGTCTGCTCCACGCGTCCAGCCTGGAGCAGGAGGCGAGGACGTGTCCACCAGGACGGACGGGTCGGGCCGGTGCCCGCGGGCCGGACGCAATCGTTACCCGCACGTAACTTACCGACCAGTTACCACGGGTAGCACCTCGCGGTTACCGTCGGGCCACTTCGCTGACCCCCATCAGCGACCCCCCATCGAGGAGTGGCCCGTGCGTACATCCCTGGCCCTCGCCGTCTCGGCCGCCCTGGTGGCCGGGACGGCACTGTCCGTGGCGCCCGCCGCCCAGGCCGACACGAGCGGCACGTCGATCCGGTTCGTGGACATCGCCGGTGACGGCGGCACCGTCCTCAAGGCCAACGTCGTCACGCCCGCCGGTGCCGACGGCTCCACCCGCTACCCGGTGGTCGTCCTGCCCACCAGCTGGGCCATGCCCCAGATCGAGTACCTGGCCCAGGCCCAGAAGCTCGCCGACTCCGGTTACGTCGTGGTGAGTTACAACTCGCGCGGCTTCTGGCAGTCCGGCGGGGAGATCGAGACCGCGGGCCCCAAGGACGTCGCCGACGCGTCGAAGGTGATCGACTGGGCACTCGCCAACACCCCGTCCGACCCCGCCAAGGTCGGCATGGCCGGGGTGAGTTACGGCGCCGGGATCAGCCTGCTCGCCGCCGCCCACGACCCGCGGGTCAAGGCCGTCGCCGCGCTCAGCGGCTGGGCCGACCTCATCGAGTCCATCTACAGCGGCCGCACCCAGCACCTCCAGGCCGCCGCCCTGCTCGGCGGCGCGGGCTATCTCACCGGCCGGCCGGGCCCCGAACTGGAGAAGATCCTCAAGGACTTCCTCTCGTCGAACCTGGACCAGGAGGACGAGATGATCGCCTGGGGCCGACAGCGGTCGGCCGCCACCCACCTCGACCGGCTCAACGCCAACGGCACCGCGATCATGCTCGGCAACGCCTGGGGCGACACCATCTTCCCGCCCAACCAGTACGCGAGCTTCTACGAGAAGCTGAAGGGCCCCAAGCGGCTGGAGTTCCGCCCCGGCGACCACGCCACCGCCGAGGCCACCGGCATCCTCGGGCTGCCCAACGACACCTGGACCAGCGCCCACCGCTGGTTCGACCGCTACCTGAAGGGCGCCGACAACGGCATCGACCGCGAGCAGCCCGTCCGGCTGAAGCCCCGGTCCGACGGCGGGTACGAGGGGTACGCCGACTGGAAGGCGGTCAACGCGCACCGCGAGCGGATCGCCCTGAACGACTCCGAACACGTCTGGACCGGCGTGGACTCCGGCGCCAACGGCGGCATCGTGCTCCTCACCAACCTCCTCGACCAGCTGACGCAGACCCCTCCGGCCGTCTCCGTGCCGCTCCTCCCCCGCTCCTTCGCCGCCGTCTGGCAGTCCGGGCGGTACGACTCCGGGGCGGCCGTGCGCGGCACGCCGGTGCTACACACCACGGTCACCCCGACGAAGTCGAGCGGCACCTTCGTCGCGTACCTCTACGACGTGGGTCCGCTCGGCGTCGGCAAGCTGGTGAGCAACGCCCCGTACACCTTCCACGACAAGACGCCGGGCCGGCCGTTCGGCGTGGACCTGGAGCTGTTCTCCACGGCCTACGACGTCCCGGCCGGCCACCGGCTCGCGGTGGTCGTCGACACCGTCGACCCGCTGTACATCGAGCACAACCCGGCCGGCGCGCAGCTGACCTTCTCCTCCCCCGCGTCCGATCCCTCGTACCTGTCGGTGCCGATGCGGGAGGAGTGATCACGGCTGCCGCCGGGCCGGTCCCAGGCCCGCGCGCGGGCCCGTACGGAGGGTCACTCGCGGCCCGGCAGCGTGATCACCGGTGCGGCGGGAGCGACGTCCACCCCCTTCGTCCGGGGGTCACGGCTCTCCCGCCGCGCGACCCAGGTCGCGCACCAGGAGAGCAGCATGCACATGCCGATGTAGATCGGCGAGATGACGAGGACGACCGGGATGAAGGGCAGGTCGTAGTCGAGGTTGGAGGCGATCAGCTTGCCCGCGTGGAGGAACTCCTCGTAGGTGATGAGATAGCCGAGCGAGGTGTCCTTCAGGGCCACCACCAGCTGGCTGATGATGGCCGGCAGCATCGCGCGGACCGCCTGCGGGACCAGGACCCAGGTCATGACCTGGGTCTTGCGCAGGCCGAGGGCGTACGCGGCCTCGCCCTGCCCGCGCGGCACGGCGTGCACGCCGGTGCGGAAGACCTCGGCGAGCACCGAGCCGTTGTAGAGGGCGAGTCCGGCGACGAGCGCGGGCAGCGGCTGCACCTTGAGCGCCACGAAGATGAAGAAGATCATCACCAGCACGGGCATGGCGCGGAAGAACTCCACGAACAGGGTGGCGATCCAGCGGACCGGCCGGTGGTCGGAGAGCCGCCCGGTGGCGAGGAGCGCGCCGAGCGCCAGGGAGAGGACGGCGGCGAGCGCGAAGGCCTTGAGGGTGTTGCCGAGCCCCTCCAGCAGCAGCTCCTGGATGCCCTCGTAGAGGAAGGGCCGCCACTTCACCGCGGTGAACTGGTCGGTGTCGAAGAGCAGGTAGAGGATCCAGGCGGCGAGGCCCAGGATCACGGCGGTGGAGGCCAGGCCGTAGAAGAAGTGCCGGCGACGGGCCTGCGGACCGGGGATGTCGTAGAGGGCGCTGGCCTGCTGGGGACGGCTCATCGGGCCACCCCCCAGCGCTTCTCCATCACGTTGAAGACCGCGCTGATGGAGAGGGTGATGATCAGGTAGCCGACGGCGATCCAGACGAAGGTCCAGACGATGTTGTAGCCGAGTTCGCTCAAGGTCTTGTAGGTGCCCAGGAGTTCGGTGACGCTGAAGGCGCCGGCGATGGCGGAGTTCTTGGCGAGGGCGATCAGGGTGGAGCCGATCGGCGGGATCACCGAGCGGAAGGCCTGCGGCAGGACGACGGTGCCGAGGGTCTGCGTGAAGCTCATGCCGAGGCTGCGGGCGGCCTCGCCCTGTCCGACGGGGACGGTGTTGATGCCGGAGCGCAGCGCCTCGCAGATGAAGGCGGAGGTGTAGCAGCCCAGCGCGAGGACCGCGAACAGCTCGAAGGGCAGCACCAGTCCGAAGCGGGGCAGACCCAGCATCACCGCGAAGAAGAGCAGGGTGAGCGGGGTGTTGCGCAGGATGGTGACCCAGGCCGTGCCGAAGACGCGGAAGGAGCCGACGGGCGCGACCCGGAAGGCCGCCATGACGAAGCCCAGGACGAGGGCGAGGGCCGAGGCGTAGACGGTGAGTTCGAGGGTGCCGAGGAAACCCTCGCCGTAGAGCGAGAAGTTCTCTGTCAGTACGTCCATGTCAGCGGTGCGGGTCCTCAGTTGGCCGGGTAGCGGTCGATGGGCGGCGGCTCCGGGGCGGGTACGCCGGAGAGGCCGAGGGTCGCGTCGTACGCCTTCTTCCAGTCGCCGTTCTTCTCGTGCGCGGCGATGGCGTCGTCGAGGGCGAAGCGGAGCGCGGTGTCGTCGCGCGGCACCCCGATGCCGTACGGCTCCTTCGAGAACGGCTTCCCGGCGAGCTTGAGTTCGTCGGGGGCCTTGGCCGCGTAGCCCATGAGGATGGTGTCGTCGGTGGTGACGGCGTCGACCTGGTAGGTGAGGAGGTTGTCGACGCAGATGGAGTAGGTGTCGTAGGCGACGAGTTCGGCCTTCGGGTACTCCTTCTGGATCCGCTGGTAGGGGGTGGACCCCGCGGCTGAGCAGACGCGTTTGCCGTCGAGGTCCTGCGGTCCGTGGATGTCGTCCTCGTCGGTGCGGACGAGGAGCGACTGGCCGGCCTCGTAGTAGGGGCCGGCGAATCCGACGAGCTGCTTGCGGTTGTCGTTGATGGTGTAGGTGCCGACGTAGTAGTCGATCTGCCCGTTCTGCAGGGCGGTCTCGCGGTTGGCGGAGGCGATGGTGCGGAACTCGACGTCGTTCGTCGGGTCGAAGCCGAGGGAGGCGGCCATCATCTTGGCGATCTCGATGTCGTAGCCGGAGTAGACGCCGGTGGCGGGGTCCTTCTCGCCGAGGTACGGCTGGTCCTCCTTGGCGCCGACGATCAGCCGTCCGCGCTTCCTGGCCCGGCTCCAGGTGGAGGATTCCGGGAGGCGGAAGCCGGACTGGACGCGGTAGGTGGGGAGTCGGTCGGGCTGCGGGCCCCTGATGGGCGGACTGCCGGGCCGGCCGCAGCCGGCCAGCAGGGGGCCCGCGGCGGCGAGCAGCAGCAGGGCGAGGGCGCCCAGGCGTCGGTGCGTGCGCTGCATGGTTCCCACCCCGGTCAGTGCGAGAGGATCTTGGAGAGGAAGTCCCTGGCGCGCTCGCTGCGCGGGGCGGTGAAGAACTCCTCGGGGGCGCGGTCCTCCAGGATCCGCCCGTCGGCCATGAAGACGACGCGGTTGGCGGCGGAGCGGGCGAAGCCCATCTCGTGGGTGACGACGACCATGGTCATCCCGTCGTGCGCGAGCTGCTGCATGACCTCCAGGACCTCGTTGATCATCTCGGGGTCGAGGGCGGAGGTCGGCTCGTCGAAGAGGAGCGCCTTGGGGTCCATGGCGAGGGCCCGGGCGATGGCGACCCGCTGCTGCTGGCCGCCGGAGAGCTGGGCCGGGTACTTCTCGGCGTGGGCGGCGAGGCCGACCCGGTCGAGGAGGTCGCGGGAGCGCCGGTCGGCCTCCTCCCGCTTGCGCCGGCGGACCTTGATCTGCGCCAGGGAGACGTTGGCGAGGACGGTCTTGTGGGCGAAGAGGTTGAAGGACTGGAAGACCATGCCGACCTCGGCACGCAGCCGGGCGAGCTCCTTGCCCTCCTCGGGGAGGGGGCGGCCGTCGATGCGGATCTCGCCGGACTCGATGGTCTCCAGCCGGTTCACGGCCCTGCACAGGGTGGACTTGCCGGAGCCCGAGGGGCCGATGACGACGACGACCTCGCCGCGGCCGACGGTGAGGTCGATGCCCTGGAGGACGTGCAGGGTGCCGTAGTGCTTGTTGACGCCACGCAGTTCGATCAGCGGATCGACGGTCATGCGCTGCCCTGCCCCATTTCTCAGCGGTGTGCCGATGCGGTGTGTCGAGACAGCGCAAACTATCCGCAGGGAAAAGGGACTTCACGCTTGACACGCCCGAACGGGGCAATCCGGGATTAGCCGTATTTACGTCACCGCTCGGCGGCCTCCGCGTACACCTGGGAGAGCTCGGGCGCCCCGGTCATCGCCCACTCGACGCCGTACTCGACGACCGGGATCTCGCGGCCGGACTCCAGGACGACGACCGGGCCGCCGTTCGGCCACACCTGCCAGCGGGCCCCCGGCACGGTCCGCACGATGACGGTGCCGAGATAGAGCCCCGCGTCGTTGCCGAACCAGGGCAGCTCCTCGGGGTCGTCGCGCCAGCGCGGCGGAAGCTGGTCCAGCTCCTGGAGCGAGCGCGGGGTGTCGTCGAGCTCGACGCCCGCCGACTCGACCCGGGCGCGGAGCAGCTCGCACTCGGCGAGCAGCTCCGCCATTCCCTCGGGATCGCGGTCGAAGGCCGCGGCCAGCGGGGACGGCTGCGGATCGTGCCGTTTGCGCCAGTGGTCGAGAAACGGGATGTTCATCGCAACAGCGTCGCACCGTCACCGGCCGTACCACCACCCGGCACGCGGGGTTCCCCGTGCGCGCCCCGGGGGGGTGACCCGGGTCAGAGGTCGAGGTCGACGACGACCGGCGCGTGGTCGGAGGCGCCCTTGCCCTTGCGCTCCTCGCGGTCCACGTAGCTGTCCTTCACGGCCTCGGCGAAGGGCTTGTTGCCGTACACCAGGTCGATGCGCATGCCCTTGTTCTTCGGGAAGGCGAGCTGGCGGTAGTCCCAGTACGTGTACGGGTGGTCGTACTTGAGGGGGCGCGGGACGACGTCGGCGAGGCCGGTCTCGCGCAGTCCGGCGAGGGCCGCGCGCTCGGGCTCGGTGACATGGGTGGAGCCCTCGAAGAGGGAGACGTCCCAGACGTCGGCGTCGGCCGGGGCGATGTTGTAGTCCCCGAGCACGGCGAAGGGGCGCTCGCCGGCCGCGTCGTCGGCGACGGCCCCCTTCAGCGCCTCCAGCCAGCGCAGCTTGTACGCGTAGTGCTCGTGGGCGATCTCCCGGCCGTTCGGCACGTAGACCGACCAGAGGCGGACCGGGCCGCAGGTGGCGGAGATCGCGCGGGGCTCCTGCACGCCGTCGTACTCGGGACCGCCGGGCAGCCCGGTGACGACGTCCTCGAAGCCGACGCGGGAGAGCAGGGCCACGCCGTTCCACCTGCCGGTGGCGTTGACCGCCGACTCGTAGCCCAGCGCCTTCAGCTCCTCGGTGGGGAACTGCTCGGCGGCGCACTTGGTCTCCTGGATGCACAGCACGTCGGTGCCGCTGCTCTCCAGCCAGGCCAGCAGCCGGGGCAGCCGGGCGGTGATCGAATTGACGTTCCAGGTGGCGATGCGCATGACGCCCACCCTACTGGCGGGCACCGACAACGGCCCGGATCCGGCTCACAGCTCGGCGGAGGCGCCGGAGGCGAGCCGCTGGTGGTCGGTGCCGCCGAGCGCGCCGATCTGCCGGTCGTAGATCGGCCGGGCCAGGTCGGTGAGGAGCGCGTCGTGGATGTCGTAGGCCCGGCGCGGCCTCACCTCGCGGACGTAGTCGATCACTTCGGAGATCTTGTTCCACGGCGCCATCACCGGCAGCAGCAGGGTGTCCACCGGGCGGCCGGGGACGGTGAGGGCGTCGCCGGGGTGGAAGACGGCGCCGTCGACGAGGAAGCCGACGTTGGTGACGCGGGGGATGTCCGGGTGGATCACGGCGTGCAGCTCGCCGTGGACCTCGACGTTGAAGCCGGCGGCGGTGAAGGCGTCGCCGTGCCCGACGGTGTGCACCCGGCCGGGGAAGGCGGGGGCCAGCCGGTCGGCGACGCTGCGCAGGGTCCAGAGCTCGGCCGCCGGATCGGCGTCCAGGGCGGCGCGCAGCCGGCCCTCGTCGAAGTGGTCCGGGTGCTCGTGGGTGACGAGGAGGGCGTCGGCGCCGAGCACGGCGTCCTCCTCCGTGAACATCCCGGGGTCGAGGACGAGCGTCCGCCCGTCCTTCTCCAGCCGGACACAGGCGTGGGACTTCTTCGTCAGCTTCACGGCCTCACCCTACGCCGGGCGTGCGGGCCCGGCCCCGGGGCTCGGTCACGCGGGCGGAGTGGTCTCCTCGGTGATGACACGGCCGACCGTGGCGAGGGCGGTCTCGGCGGCGGGGAGGCCGCAGTAGACCGCGGTGTGCAGCACGATCTCGCGGATCTCGGCGGGCGAGAGGCCGTTGCGGAGGGCGGCGCGGGTGTGGTCGGCGAGCGCCTCGCGGTGCCCGCCGGCGATGAGGGCCGTGAGGGTGACGACGCTGCGGGTGCGCCGGTCGAGGCCTTCCCGGGCCCAGACCTCCCCCCAGGCGTAGCGGGTGACCAGCTCCTGGAAGTCGGTGGCGTCCTCGTCGGCGAGCGCCCGGTCGACGTGGGCGTCGCCGAGGATCTCGCGGCGCAGCCCGAGTCCCTTCTCGTACGGGTCGGGGCGGCCGGCCGGGACCTCCTCGCCGTCCTCGGCGGCGGCCGGGGCGGGGGCGGGCTCGGCCGGGGCCGTGGCGGGGACCGGGGGCGGTACGGCGAGGGTGCCGCTGGTCTCGTGGGAGGTCGCCGAGAAGTGCTCCAGGAGCAGGTCGGTGACGGCGGCCGGCTGTTCGACGGGGGCGAGGTGGGAGGCGCCGGGGACGACGGCGAGCTTGGCGTCGGCGATGCCGGCGACCAGGGTGCGGGCCTCGGCGGGGCCGGTGACCCGGTCCTCGGAGCCGACCAGGACGAGCGCGGGCACCCCGATGCTGCCGAGGGCGGCCCGGACGTCGAAGACGGCGAGGGCCTCGCAGGCGGCGACGTAGCAGGTGGCGTCGGTGGTCCGCACCATCTGGACGGCCCAGTCGACGATGGCGGGCTGGTTGGCGGAGAAGTGCGGGGTGAACCACTGCTCGGGCGCGGCGCGGGCCATCGGCTCCAGGCCGTTGGCCCGGACCACGACCCCGCGCTGGCGGAACTCGTCGGCGGTGCCGAAGCGCGGCGCGGTGGCGACCAGGGCCAGCGAGGCGACCCGGTGCGGGGCGCGCAGGGCGAGGTCGAGGCCGACGGCGCCGCCGAGGGAGCAGCCGGCGTAGCCGAAGCGCTGGACGCCGAGGGTGTCGAGGGTGGCGAGGACGCGGTCGCCGAGCTCCGCGACGGAGGTGAAGGGCTGGGCGGGCGCGCCGCCGTGGCCGGGCAGGTCGAAGCGGACCACGCGGCGGTCCCGGATCAGCTCCGGGATCTGGCGGTCCCACATGTGGAAGGTGGTGCCCAACGAGGGGCCCAGGACCAGGACGGGTGCGTCCTCGGGCCCGTCGACTCGGTATTGCAGGGTGTTCGTCGGTGTCTCGCTCACTCGCCCGACCCTCTCATCCCGCCGGATCCGGCGGGGCGCCGGGGCGGGATTCGCGCGCGCGGACGGGCGCGCGGTGACGGGCGACGGGGGCGGACCGTCAGCGGCCGCGGCGGACGCGGGCGGCCTTGCGGGCCTCGGCCAGCTTGCGGTCCTCCGCGGAGCGGCGGGACTCGTTCTTGGCGCGGCCGGGCTTGCCGGGGACGGTGCCGATGCCGCGGAAGCGCTCGCCGCCGCGCTTGGGGCGCTCGGCGCTGGGGGCGCTGCCGTCGACCGGGACGCCGGAGGGGGCCTTGGCGCCGGTGATCCGGCTGAGCTCCGCCTCGCCGGAGCGGACCTGGGTGACCTCGGGCCGCAGTCCGGCGTCCGCCATCAGGCGCAGGACGTCCTTCCGCTGGTCGGGCAGGACCAGGGTGACCACGGTGCCGGAGCCGCCGGCGCGGGCGGTGCGGCCGCCCCGGTGCAGGTAGTCCTTGTGGTCGGCGGGCGGGTCGACGTTCACGACGAGGTCGATGTCGTCGACGTGGATGCCGCGCGCGGCGACGTTGGTGGCGACCAGGACGGGCACCTCGCCGGTGCGGAACCGCTCCAGGGTGCGGGTCCGCAGCGGCTGCGACTTGTCGCCGTGCAGGGCGGCGGCCCGGACGCCGCTGCCGCGCAGGTGCGCGGTGAAGCGGTCGACGGCCGCCTTGGTGGCGAGGAACATGATCACGCGGCCGTCGCGGGCGGCGATCTCGGTGGCGGTGGCGAACTTGTCGGCGCCGTGCACCTGCAGGACGTGGTGCTCCATGGTGGTGACGGCGGCGGTCGAGGGGTCGGCCGAGTGGACGACCGGGTCGTGGAGGTAGCGCTCGACGAGGAGGTCGACGTTCCGGTCCAGGGTCGCGGAGAACAGCAGGCGCTGGCCCCCTTTGCGGACCAGGTCGAGCAGGGCGGTGACCTGGTCGGTGAAGCCCATGTCGGCCATCTGGTCGGCCTCGTCGAGGACGGTGATCTCCACCCGGTCGAGCCGGGCGTCCTTGCGCTCGACGAGGTCCACGAGACGGCCGGGGGTGGCGATCACGACCTCGGCGCCGTCGCGCAGCGCGGTCGCCTGCCGTCCGATGGACATGCCGCCGACGACGGTGGCGAGGCGCAGCCCCAGCGCCGCGGCGAACGGGGCCAGCGCGTCGGTGACCTGCTGGGCCAGCTCGCGGGTGGGCACGAGGACCAGGGCCCGGGGCTTGCGGGCCTCGGCCCGGCGGCCGGCGAGGCGCACGAGGAGCGGCAGCCCGAAGGCGAGCGTCTTGCCGGACCCGGTCCGGCCGCGTCCGAGCACGTCGCGCCCGGCGAGGGCGTTCGGCAGGGTCGCCGCCTGGATCGGGAAGGGGGTGACGACGCCCTGGGCGGTGAGCAGCTCCCGTACGGCCGGGGGCAGCCCGAGCTCGTCGAAGGAGGCGACGGCGGGCAGGGCCGGGGTGACGCCGGCGTGCTGCGTGAAGTCGTCCTCGGGCGCGGTGGGGCGGGGGGAGCTGTCCATGGGGTCCATTGTCACCCGGCGCGGGCGGGGCGCGGGTCAGGGGCTGGTCGTGGAGACCGCGAAGACGCGGGGGAAGGCCGGGTCCGTGAGGTCGACGGTGATGTCCGTGGACGGTCGGGGGTCCTCGCGGTCGACGGTGGTGCCCGACCAGCTCAGGCCGTCGGGGAAGGTCCAGCCGACGATGTCGGTGTCCCGGTCGGAGACGGTGACGAGGCCCGGGGTGAGGGTGGAGCGGCCGGTGCCGGACTCGGCGAGGAAGGTGTCGAGGCCGGTCGCCGTGGTGGTGAACTGCACGTACAGCCGGCTGGTCTTCCAGTTGCTGGTCTCGTAGTAGGCGACGCCGGAGGCGCCCGCCGGGACGGGGACCTCGAAGACGCGTCGCTTCATGAGCGAGGGCCAGTTGTCCTGGAGGCCGGCGGCGGAGGACTCGCGCTCCTTGTCGATGCCGCTCTCCCGGCTCTGTCCGGCGGAGATCACCAGATAGCCGGCGGGGATGCCGACGAGCAGGACGATGATGACCGCCGTCAGCCACCGGCGGCGCAGCATGTGGCCCCGGTCCTCCGGCATCCGCCGCTCGGCCGGGTGCTCCTCGGGCAGCCGCTCCTCGGGCGGGCTCGCGGGCTGCTGGTGCACGGTCATGAGCCGGGTTCCTCGGGGGTGCGGGAGGTGCGCCCCTGGGTGCCGGCGCGGAAGGCCTGCGCGTAGCGCTCGTACCGCTCGTAGCGCTCCACCCGGCGCCGGTTGGCGCGGCGGAAGCGGCGGGCGACGAGCCGGGCGAGGTCGGCGGCGCCGACCATGCCGGCCTCGGGGCCGAGCTGGGCGCGGGTGATCCGGGCCTCGGGGCGGTAGCCGCGGCCGGTGAGGTGGCGGCGGAAGGCATCCCTGGCGGGGCCGATGAGCAGGTCGTCGGCGGCGGAGACGCCGCCGCCGATGACGAAGCAGGAGGGGTCGAGGGCGGCGGCGAGGTTGGCGATGCCGACGCCGAGCCACTGCCCGATGTCCTGGAGCAGCTCGACGCACATGGCGTCGCCCTCGCGGGCCAGCTCGGTGATGAGGGGGCCGGTGATCTCGGGGACGTTCCCCTTGACCCGCTCGATGATCCCGTACGCCACCGGGGAGTCGGCGGCGGCCAGCTCGCGGGCCTCGCGGACCAGGGCGTTGCCGGAGCTGTACTGCTCCCAGCAGCCCCGGTTGCCGCAGGGGCAGCGGTGGCCGCCGGGCACGACCTGCATGTGCCCGAACTCGCCGGCGACGCCGTACTTGCCCCGCTTGACCTTGCCGTCCTCCAGGATGGCGCCGCCGATCCCCGTACCCAGGGTGATCATGACGAGGTGGTCCTCGCCGCGTCCGGCGCCGAAGCGCCATTCGGCCCAGGCGGCGGTGTTGGCGTCGTTGTCCACCATGACGGGGACGGCGAGCCGGTCCTGGAGGGCGTCGCGCAGGGGTTCGTTGCGCCAGGCCAGGTGGGGGGCGAAGAGGACGCGGGCCCGGTCGGCGTCGACCCAGCCGGCGGCGCCGATGCCGACGGCGTGCACGTCGTGCCGGTCGGAGAGGTCCAGGACCAGCTCGACGATGGTGTCCTCGACGACCTTGGGGCTCTTGGACTTGTCGGGGGTCTCGGTGCGGATCTTCTCCAGGATGGTGCCGTCGGCGTCGACGACGCCCGCCATCACCTTGGTACCGCCGATGTCGATGCCCACCGTCGGCACCCGGGGCGCCGACAGGTGGGAGCGCCGCTCGCGGGTCCCGACGGTCCGCAGGACACCGCCCCGGGCGGCGGGGTCACGGTAGGTACTCATCGGGTCGATTCTGCCAGGAGTGGCGTCGGGTCCGCGTGATGAAGCGGTTCGGCGGGCCTTCCGCGTCACGGGGCGGAGGGCCGCTCCAGCTCGTGGCGGAGGTCGTCGAGCTCGCTGCCGCCCGCCATCTGTCGGGTCAACTCGTCGAGGGTCACCGAGTCCTTGGTGTGGCTCGCGGCCATCACCCCGCGCTTGAGCAGCACGAACCGGTCGCCGACGAGGTAGGCGTGGTGCGGGTTGTGGGTGATGAGGACCACGCCGAGTCCCTGGTCGCGGGCGGCGGCGACGTACTTGAGGACGACGCCGGACTGCTTGACGCCGAGGGCGGCGGTCGGCTCGTCGAGGACGAGGACCTTGGCGCCGAAGTGGACCGCGCGGGCGATGGCCACGCACTGGCGTTCGCCGCCGGAGAGGGTGCCGATGGGCTGGTCGACGTCGCGCAGGTCGATGCCCATGCGGAGCAGCGCCTCGCGGGTGGTGGTCCGCATCGGCTCGACGTCGAGCCGCTTGAAGGGGCCCGTGCCCCTGGTCGGCTCGGAGCCGAGGAAGAAGTTCCGCCAGACCGGCATGAGGGGGACGACGGCGAGGTCCTGGTAGACGGTGGCGATGCCCCGGTCGAGGGCGTCGCGCGGGTTGGCGAGGGTGACCTCGTCGCCCTCGATGCGGAAGGTGCCGGCGTCGTGCCGGTGCAGCCCGGCGACGATCTTGATGAGGGTGGACTTGCCGGCGCCGTTGTCGCCGAGGACGCAGGTGATCTCGCCGGCCCGGACCTCCAGGGAGACCCCTTCGAGGGCGCGGATGTTGCCGTAGTACTTGCTGACGCCGGCCAGCTCCACCAGCGGGGTCGTCGTCACTTGGTGGCCTCCACGCGCTTGCGGATCCAGGCGTTCAGAAGGGTCGCGAGCAGCAGCATCGCGCCCAGGAAGAACTTGAACCAGTCGGGGTTCCACTCGGCGTAGACGATGCCCTTGCTGGTCATGCCGAAGATGAGGGCGCCGACGGCGGAGCCGATGGCCGAGCCGTATCCGCCGGTGATGAGGCAGCCGCCGATGACGGCCGCGATGATGTAGATCAGCTCGTTGCCCACGCCTTCGCCGGACTGGACGACGTCGAAGGAGAAGAGCAGGTGCTGGCCGGCGATCCAGGCGCAGAAGGCGACGCCCATGTAGAGGCCGATCTTGGTCCGGTGGACCGGGACGCCGACCGCGCGGGCCGCGTCGGCGCCGCCGCCGACCGCGAAGATCCAGTTGCCGAAGCGGGTGCGGAGCAGGATCCAGGTGGCGACCGCCACCAGGCCGAGCCACCACAGGATGGTGACCTTCAGCTCGACGCTCCCGACGGTGAGCGTCGAGGCGAAGACGTCGTGGGCGGAGGGGAAGCCCTCCATGTCGGCGATCGACTTGGTGGAGACGGTGCCGGTGATCAGCTTGGTCAGGCCCAGGTTCAGGCCGGTGAGCATGAGGAAGGTGCCGAGCGTGATGATGAAGCTGGGCAGCTTGGTCCGGGTCAGCATGAAGCCGTTGAAGGCGCCGATGCCCAGGGTGACCAGGAGCGAGACGCCGACGCCGACCCAGACGTTGGCGGTCATCTGGTAGCTGAACATCGAGGAGACCAGCGCGGAGCTGGTGACCAGGACGCCGGCCGAGAGGTCGAACTCGCCGCCGATCATCAGCAGGGCGACCGGGACGGCCATGATGCCGAGGGTGGAGGCGGCGTACAGGACGGTGCCGAGGCTGGCGGGGCGCAGGAAGCTGTCGGCGGCGACCGCGAAGAAGGCGAAGACGGCGATCGCGCCGACGACGGAGCCCAGTTCGGGGCGGGCCATGAGCTTCTTGAGCGGGGTGGTGCGGAGGAGGCGTTCGTCGACGTGGTCGACGCCGTCGCCCGGCGCGGGTGCGGTGGCGCTCATCGGGTCCCCCGCTCCGCGTACTGCTTCAGCGCCCCGGCCTGGTCCTTGGTGACGATCTGCGGGCCGGTGAGGACGGGCTTGCCGCCGCCGAGCACGTTGGCGTTGTAGCGGTAGAGCCAGAGCAGGTCGACGGCCTCGTACCCCTGGAGGTAGGGCTGCTGGTCGACGGCGAAGCCGAGGGTGCCGGCCTCCAGGGCGGCGGCGACCTTGGCGTTGAGGTCGAAGGTGTCGATCTCGGCCTTGCTGCCGGCGCTCTTCGCGGCCTGGACGGCGGCGTCGGCGAAGGGGGCGCCGAGGGTGACGACGGCGTCGACGTCCTTGTCGGACTGGAGCTTGGCCTCGATGGACGCCTTCACGTCGGGCATGTTGGTGCCGTCGACGTAGAGGTTGACCAGTTCGCCGTCGAAGGTCTCCTTCGTGCCGGCGCAGCGCTGCTCGTGGCCGACGTTGCCCTGCTCGTGCAGGACGCAGAGGGCCTTCTTCCTCCCGCGCTTCGTCAGCTCCTCGCCGACGGCCTGGCCGGCGACGGCCTCGTCCTGCCCGATGTGGGTGAGGGCGCCGAAGGCCTCGGACTGCTCGGCGCCGGAGTTCACGGTGATCACCGGGATGCCGGCCTTGACGGCCTTCTCCACGGCGGCCTTCATGGCGTCGGGCTTGGCGAGGGTCACGATGAGCCCGTCGACGCCCTTGGCGACGTACGAGTCGATCAGCTGCGCCTGCTGCTGCGCCTCGTCGTTGTGGGCGTAGAGGAAGTTGATGTTGTCCTTGGCGGCGGCCTGCTCGGCGCCGTTCTGGACGATGTCCCAGAAGGTGTCCCCGTCGCCCGAGTGGGTCACCATCGCGAAGGTCCAGCGGGGGGTGTCCACGGCCGCCCGGCCCTGGGCCGCGGCCGCCTTGCGGGCGTCCTCCGCCCGCTTGCCGCCCGTGCTGCTGCACCCGGCGAGCGCTCCCGTCAGCGCGAGTGCGAGCACGGCGCCGATCGCGGCGCGTACCCCTCCTGTCCGAAGCCTGGTCACGAGGCCGTGCCCTCCTTTGTGTCCTTCTGCGTGCATTGCAGTATCGGTCATGCGGGTCGCGGCGCTCGTCAGGGGCCCCCTCCCCCCTCCCTACCCCCTCCGTACGGACCAGCAACGGGGCCGCCTTGACACCGTCCGACGGGCGCCCCACGGTGGGGCCATGCGCATCGGACTCATCGGTACGGGCCGGATCGGGAGCTTCCACGCGGGGGTGCTCGCCCGGCATCCGGGGGTCGGCTCGCTGGTGGTCACCGACGCCGAGACGGCGCGGGCCCGGGCGGTGGCGGCGGCGGTGGACGCCGAGGCCGCGCCGGACGTCACGGCGCTCCTCGGCCGGGGCCTGGACGCGGTGGTGATCGCCTCGGCGACGGCCGCGCACGCGGAGCTGATCGCCCGGGCGGCGCGGGCGGGCCTGCCGGTCTTCTGCGAGAAGCCGATCGCCCTGGACGTGCCGGGCACGCTGTCCGCGCTCGCGGCGGTCGCGGAGGCGGGCACCGAGCTCCAGCTGGGCTTCATGCGCCGCTTCGACGCCGGCTACCGGGCGGCGCGGGAGGCCGTCCGCGCCGGGCTCCTCGGGCGGCTGCACACGGTACGGACCGTCAGCTCGGACCCGGAGCCGCCGCCCGCCGCGTATCTGCCGCTCTCCGGCGGCCTCTTCCGGGACTGCATGATCCACGACGTCGACATGGTGCGCTGGGTGACCGGCCGGGAGGTCGTGGAGGTGTACGCGCGCGGCTCGGACGCGGGCCCGGCGATGTTCCGCGAGGCCGGTGACGTGGACACGGCCGCCGCGCTGCTCACCCTCGACGACGGCACCCTGGTGACGGCGACGGCGACCCGCTGCAACGGCGCCGGGTACGACGTGCGGATGGAGCTGGCGGGCTCGCTCGACCAGCTGGCGGTCGGCCTGGACGAGCGCACCCCGCTCACCTCGCTCGAACCGCACTCCCCCGCGCCCCCGCCCAAGCCCTGGCCCGGTTTCCTGGAGCGCTTCGCCCCCGCGTACGAGGCGGAGCTGGACGCCTTCGTCCGGCTGGTGCGCGACGGGGCCCCCAACCCCTGCGACGGATACGAGGCGCTGGCCGCGCTGCGGGTCGCGGAGGCCTGCGAGCGGTCGCGGCAGGAAGGCCGCCCGGTGCGGGTGGCCGGCTAGCCGACCGCGCGGACGGTGCCCTGGGCGAGGGCGCAGAGGGTCTCCTCGCCGTCCTCGTCGACGGTGAGGAGTTCGCAGCGGACGACGGCCTGGCGGCGGCCGGCGTGGAGGACCTCGGCGCGGGCCAGGAGGGTGACGCCGACGGCGGGGCGGACGTAGTCGATGGAGTAGCCGGCGGTGAGGACGGCCGCGCCGAGGACGGTGCCGGCGGCGAAGGTGAGGGCGTTGTCGGCGGCGTACGAGAGGACTCCGCCGTGGACGAAGCCGTTCTGCTGGCGCAGCTCCTCGCGGATCGGCAGTTCCAGGGTGGCTCCGCCGTCGCCGAAGGCGCGGACGTCGGCGCCGACGAGGCGGCTGAACGGCTGGGCCCGCAGGATGTCGCGCGCCAGGGACAGGGGGTCGGTCTCGGTCATCCGCGTCACCCTACTCGCCGGTACGGCCGGGCGGGTCGTCATCGAGGAGACCGGCGTCGTGGACGAGGAGGGCGATCTGGACCCGGTTGTTGAGGCCGAGTCCGGCGAGCAGCCGGGAGACGTACGTCTTCACCGTGGGGACGCTCATGTACAGGCGCGCGGCGATCTCGGCGTTGGAGGCGCCCCGGCCGACGGCGACGGCCACCTCCCGCTCGCGGCCGGCGAGCCCGGCGAGCCGTTCGACGGCGGCGTCCCGCCGGGACCGGGCCTCCGGCCGTCCGGCGACGTGGCCCATGAGCTGGCGGGTGACGGCCGGGGAGAGCACGGGGTCGCCCCCGGCGACCCGCAGGACGGCGCCGGCGATCTCGGCGGGCGGGGTGTCCTTGAGGACGAAGCCGGCGGCCCCGGCGCGCAGGGCGCGCAGCACCTGCTCGTCGGCGTGGAAGGTGGTCAGCACGATCACCTCGGGGGCGCCGGGCCGGGAGCGCAGCCGCTCGGTGGCGGTGAGCCCGTCGACGTGCGGCATGCGGATGTCCATGAGGACGACGTCGGGGGCGAGCCGGGCGACGAGGTCGGGGACCTCGCTGCCGTCGGCGCCCTCGCCGACGATCTCGATGGACTCGGCTCCGCCGAGCATCAGGGTGAGGCCCGCGCGGACCAGGGGGTCGTCGTCGACGACGAGCAGCCGGATGGTCATGGGGGCCACGGTAGCCAGGCGGTGAGGGCGAAACCGCCGCCGGGGGTGGGACCGTGGTCGAAGCGGCCCCCCGCGAGGGCGGCCCGCTCGGAGAGCCCGATGAGCCCCTGTCCGGATCCGGGGACGTGCGGGACGGGGCCGGCGGGCGCGGGGTTGCGGACCTCGACGGTGAGCCCGTCGCCGGGCCGGCCGCTCAGGGTGACGGTGACCTCGGCGCCGGGGGCGTGCTTGCGGGCGTTGGTGAGGCCCTCCTGGGCGATGCGGTAGACGGTGCGGCCGGTGGCGGCGGGCACGGCGCCGGGGTCGTCGACGGTGGAGTCGAGGACCACCCGCATCCCGGCCTCGCGGGATTCGCCGACGAGCTCGCCGAGGGTGGCGAGGGTCGGCTGCGGCCGGTCGCCGCCGCCCTCCTCGCCGGGGGCGCGCAGCACGCCGATGATCTCGCGCAGGTCCTGGAGGGCGTCGTGCGCGCTGTCGCGGATGACGCCGGCGGCGCGGGCGACCTGCTCGGGCGGTGCGTCGGGGCGGAACTCCAGGGCGCCGGCGTGGACGCTGAGCAGAGTGAGCCGGTGGGCGAGGACGTCGTGCATCTCGCGGGCGATGGCCTCGCGGGCGAGCCGCTGGGCCTGGACGGCCCGCAGCTCGGCCTCCGACTCGGCGCGCTCGGCCCGCTCGCGCAGCGCCTCCACGAGCTGGCGGCGGGCCCGGACGAGCATGCCCCAGGCGGTGACGAGGAGGGTGAGGGCGACGCCGAGGACGATCCCGAGCGCCTTCCCGGTCTCGGGGTCGGGCCGGACGAAGACGGTGACGAGGGCTCCGGCGAGCGCGAGCGCGACGATCCAGGCGATGTCCCGGAAGGGGCGGCGGACGGCGACGCTGAAGAGGGCCGCGAGCATGGCCCCGGCGGCGGCCGGGACGAGCGCGCCGACGACGGCGAGCACGGCGGCGAGCCCCCTGGGCCGGCGGCGGCGCAGCCAGAGCGAGCAGCAGGCGAGGGCGCCGACGATCTGGTCCGTCAGGTTGACGGGGTCGCTGGTGTAGCGGGAGCTGGCGTCGATGGCGACGAGCCCGAAGAGCGCGGCGAGCAGGAAGACCAGGATGTCGACGACCCAGTCGCGCACGGTGCGGCGCGGCCGGGCGCTCCCGGCCCCGCCCGGTTCGACCAGGTGGGAGGGGAGCAGCCAGCGCTGCCGGTCCGTTCGCGTCATACCGGCAATGTACGCAGCCGGGGCCCGCCGCACCGGTCCGCGGCGCCCGGCCGCGACCGAAGTCGCGCGGATCGATACTTCGGTCGCGCGGTGGTGGACCGGAGGCCGACGCGGGGGTCCGGCCGCCGCGCCCATGATCGCCGTATGAGGAGATTTCTTGAGGTGGCCGGTTTCCTGCTCGCCGTGTTCGGGGTCTGCGGAGTGGTCCGCGAGCTGACGGACGGCTGGTTCTCGTTCATGGGCGCGACCCGCTTCCTGACCGAGAACGTCTGGTTCCTGGAGGGCCGGGAGGTCTTCACGAACATGGTGATCGCCGCCCTGGGCCTGGTCCTGATGATCGTCTCGGACCGGGTGGAGAAGAAGGGCTGACTCAGTCGCGGGCGGCCGCGTCGGCGCCGCGGCGTCCCCAGGCGGTACCGGTGAGGACCAGGACCGCGCCGGCCAGGCCGAGGACGCCGGGGCGGTCGCCGGCCAGGGCGATGCCGGCGAGGGCGGCCCACAGCGGCTCGGTGCCGAGCAGCAGGCTGACCCGGGACGCGGAGGTGCGGCGGACGGCCCACATCTGCACGAAGAAGGCGAAGAGCGTGCAGAAGACGGAGAGGAAGACCAGCCCGGCCCACTCGCGGGGCCCGAAGCCGAGGGCGGCCGTCCAGGGCGAGGCGCCGTCGCCCGCGGCGGCGAGCACGGCGAAGACGAGCACGGCGGTGCCGAGCTGCACGGTGGTCAGCGAGAGCGAGTCGGCCGACTGGACGGCCTTCACCCGGGCCATGGCGAGGACGTGCACGGTCCGGGCCACCGCGGCGAGGAGGATCAGCAGGTCGCCGAGGGAGGGCGCGGTGAACCCGGCGCCCTGGGTGAGCAGCACGACGCCGGCGACGGAGAGCCCAGCGGCGCCGAGGAAGCCGCGCGAGGGCCTGTTCCCGGTGACGGCGGCCTCGGCGAGCGGGGTGAAGATCATGGTGAGGCTGATGATCAGACCCGCGTTGGTGGCGGAGGTGTGGACGACGCCGTAGGTCTCCAGGAGGAAGATCCCGGCGAGGATCAGGCCCAGCAGCGCGGCCCCCCGCCACTGCGCGCCGGTCAGTGCCCGCAGCCCCTTCCACCCGGCGGCGACCAGGACGGGCACCACGAGCGCGAAGCGCAGCACGAGGACGGCGACGACGGTGTGGCTCGTGGTGATGCCCTTGGCGGCGAGGTAGCTGCCGCCCCAGAAGACGGCGACGAGCAGCAGCGGCAGGTCGGTGAGCCAGGCACGGCGCCGGGCGCCGAAGGGAAGGGAGGCGGCGGGCGCCGAAGCGGACGAAGCGGCCATGTCGGGACAGGTCTCCAGCTCTGCTGACGGGGTGGAGACGTCGGCGGCTCGCACACGGACGATCACCGTACCGACCGGTGCCGGTGGTGACTACACCCTTTTCTCAGGCGTAGCTGCCGTACGTGGGGCGCCCGGCGCGCTCGTACGTGTGCAGGGCGACGCCCGTGCCGGTGACGGTCGCGTCGGTGAGCCGGAAGGCGGTCGGCCGGCCGCCTTCGGCGAAGAGCCGGAAGCCGGTGCCGAGGACGACGGGGAAGACGTGCAGGTGGAGGGTGTCGATGAGGTCGTGGGCGAGGAGGGTGCGGGCGAGACCGCCGCTGCCGTGCATCTGGATCTCCCCGTCGAGGCGCTCCTTGAGCGCGGCCACCTCCTGGACGGCGTCCCCGCGCAGCAGGGTCGTGTGGGCCCAGTCGGCGGAGTCGAGGGTGGTGGTGGCGACGTACTTGGGCAGGGCGTTCAGCTTGCTCGCGACGGGGTCGGCGGGGTCGGTCTGCTTCGGCCAGTAGCCCGCGAAGATGTCGTAGGTGCGGCGGCCGAGGAGGAAGGCGGTGGGCCGGGCGAAGATCTCCTCGACGCGGCGGAGGAAGTCCTCGTCACCGAAGGGCACGGACCAGCCGCCGTGCTCGAAGCCGCCGCTGCGGTCCTCGTCGGGGCCGCCGGGGGCCTGGTAGACGCCGTCGAGCGTGAGGAACTGGGTCAGGCTGAGGGTGGCCATGGCGGTCGCCTTTCGATCGGTCGGGACGTCGTGTCCCATCCGTACCGACCGCCGTCGGCGCCGCAACTCGTCGGTCCGCGCCGAACGCGGTGTCCGATCGCCGCCAGCACCGGCTCCCCGCCCCGAGTTTCCTTGAACGCGCAACCAGTTGTGCGATCAGAGGAGGCAGGGAGCGATGTCCACGATGAACGGGACGGTGGCGCTGGTGACGGGCGGCAGCCGCGGCATCGGCGCGGCGACGGCGGTCCGGCTCGCGCGGGAGGGCGCGGACGTGGCCTTCACCTACGTACGGGACGAGGCCGCGGCCGAGGAGGTCGCGGCCCGCGTCGAGGCGACCGGCCGCCGGGCCCTGCCGCTGCGCGCCGACGCCGCCGACGCGGGCGACGCGGCGGGCGCGGTGCACCGGGCGGCGGACGGCCTGGGGCGGCTCGACGTCCTGGTCAACAACGTCGGCATCGGCGTCCTCGGCCCGCTGGCCAAACTGACCCTCGCGGACGTGGACCGGGTGCTCGCGGTGAACGTCCGCGCGGCCTTCCTCGCCTCCCAGGCGGCGGCCGGACGCCTGCCCGACGGCGGCCGCATCATCACGATCGGCACCTGCATGACCCAGCGGGTCCCGGGCCCCGGCGGCACGCTGTACGCCCTGAGCAAGTCCGCCCTGACCGGCCTCAACCGCGCGCTCGCCCGGGAGCTGGGCGGACGCGGCATCACCGCGAACCTCGTCCACCCGGGCCCGGTCGACACGGACCTCAACCCGGCGGACGGCCCGTACGCCGAGGGCCAGGCGGCCCTGACGGCCCTGGGCCGCTTCGGCACCCCGGACGAGGTGGCGGCGGCCGTCGCCTACCTGGCGGGCCCGGAGGGCCGGTACGTGACGGGCGCCGAACTGTCGGTGGACGGCGGGCACGCGGCGTGACGGCGGAGCCGTACCGTCCGCGGGGCCCGGGCGGGACGTGGGGCCCGATGAGCCGGACCCGAGCCTGACGGGCAGGGCCTGAGCCCGAGGAGTCAGGCCCGAGCCGTGTGGGCCGAGCCGCGCCTGACGGGACCGGACCACGCGTGACGGGCCGCGCGTCGCCGGGCTTCACGTGACAGGCCGGGCCTCGCGTCACCGGGCTTCGCGGGACGGGTCCGGGCCTCGCATGACGGGCCGGGCCTCGCCTGATGGGACCGGGCCTCGCATGACGGGCCGGCGAGTGAGCCGAAGGGGCGCGCCGGGGGAACAGGGGCGAGCGCGCGCAGGCCCGTGAGGAACGAGCGGGCCGAGCACGGTCGCCCCTGTGAGCCCGGCTCGAAGCGCCCCGGAGGCGAACCGAGCCCCAAAAAAAGGGGGGGAACGCGAGGGCGCGCCGGTGCTGTCGGGTCGGTGCGCCCTCGCGGGCCGGGCGGGGTGTCGTACCCGCCCAGTCGTTGCCGGGGGCCGGCCGGTGTCGGCCGGCGCGGCCCCCGGAGTCGTACGGGCCGGGTCAGCCGCCGAGCTCCTGGTGGCGGGCGGTCAGCCGGGCCGCGCCCGCCTCGGTGAGGGAGCCGTGAAGACGGAGGCGGGAGATGCCGCCGTCCGGGTAGATGTCGATCCGGACGCGGGAGCCGACCGCCGGCGCGTCGAGGACGAAGCGGTGGTTGGTGTCGGGCTGGAGGCGGGTCCTGGGCAGGATCTCGGTCCAGTCGTCGGAGCCCTCGGCGGCGACGGAGAGCGCGGCCCAGCCGGCGCTGTTGCCCTTGAGGTAGGCGGTGTCGATCTCGACGGCGCGGATCGCGGACTCGGCGACGAGGGAGTAGCGGATCCAGTCGTTGCCCTTGTCGCGGCGGCGGCGGGTCTCCCAGCCGTCGTCCATCTTGCGGGAGCGGCCGGGCTGGATGGTGTTGGTGGCCGGCGAGTAGAAGCGGTCGGAGGCGTCCTCGACCTGGCCGCCGTTCTCCAGGGCGGCGAGGTCGAAGGTGCCGAGGACGCCCAGCCACGCCGGGTCGGGGGCGACTTCGCCGTACACGCGGAGGCGGGCGATGCCGCCGTCGGGGTGCTGGTTGACGCGGAGGTGGGTGAAGCGCTGTTCGACGTCGACGGCGAAGCCGTTGGCGGCGTGGCCGCCGATGGCGGTGCGCGGGACGAGGGTCGTCCACTTCACGTCGTCGGCGAGGAGGTCCTCGGGCGACGGCGAGCCGGGTACGGAGGCGGCCTCGACGGAGACGGCCTGCGGGTAGTTGCCGCGGAAGTGGGCGGTGTCGACGACGATGCCGCGGATGACGCCGGGGGCGCCGAGCCGGACGAGGGCCCAGTCGTGGTCCTCGGCGGTGGGGTGCGGTTCGGCGGCGGAGACGCCGCGGCGGCGGCGGGTCTCCCAGCCGTCCATGATCTTGCCCTTGTGGCCGAAGTGCTCGGGGTCGAACTCGGCGGCCTCCGGCTTGAGCATGTTCTCGCGCTCGGCGAAGAACTCGTCGTTGGCGGCGATGACGCCGGCGCCGAGGCGGCGGTCGGCGAGGTCCGCGTACTGGGTGAAGGGGAACTCGGCCGTGCGGTAGTCGGCGTACGGGTCACCGCCGCCGTAGGGGCTGGCGTCGCCGGTGAAGGAGGGTATGCCGGTCACGGGTCAGTTGTTCCTTTCGAGGAGGCGGCCGGAGGGCTCGGCCAGGGTGCCGCCGTCGTTGATCTTGCGGCCGTGGAGCCAGGTGGACTTGACGACGCCGTGGAGGGTCTTGCCGGCGTAGGCGGTGATGCGGTTGCGGTGCTGGAGTTCGGCCGGGTCGACGGTGAAGGTCGCGTCGGGGTCGATGACGGCGAAGTCGGCGTCACGGCCGGTCTCGATGGCGCCCTTGCGGTCGAGACCGGCGAGGCGGGCGGGGCCCTCGGACATCCAGCGCACCACGTCGGTGAGGTCGAAGCCGCGGCGGCGGGCCTCGGTCCAGATGGCGGGCAGGCCGAGCTGGAGGGAGGAGATGCCGCCCCAGGCGGAGGAGAAGTCCGGCGTCTTGAGGTCCGTGGTGGACGGGGAGTGGTCGGAGACGATGCAGTCGATGACGCCGTCGGCGAGCCCCTGCCACAGCGCGTCCTGGTTGACGGCCTCGCGGATGGGCGGGCAGCACTTGAACTCGGTGGCCCCGTCCGGGATCTCCTCGGCGGTGAGGGTGAGGAAGTGCGGACAGGACTCGACGCTCACCTTGACGCCCTCGGCCTTGGCGGCGGCGATGAGCGGCAGCGCGTCGGAGGAGGAGAGGTGGAGCACGTGGACGCGGGCGCCGAGGCGGCGGGCCTGGTCGACCAGGTTGGCGATGGCGGTGTTCTCGGCGTCGCGGGGCCGGGATGCGAGGAAGTCGGCGTACTGGGACGAGGACTTCTGCGGGGCGGCGGCGAGGTGGTGGGGGTCCTCGGCGTGGACGATCATCAGTCCGTCGAAGCCGGCGATCTCGGCGAGGGAGCGGGCCAGCTGCTCCTGGTCGAGCTCGGGGAACTCCTCGACGCCGGAGGGCGACAGGAAGCACTTGAAGCCGTAGACGCCGGCGTCGTGCAGGGGGCGGAGGTCCTTGACGTTGTCCGGCAGGGCGCCGCCCCAGAAGCCGACGTCGACGTGCGCCTTGGTGCGGGCGACCTCCTGCTTGACGCGCAGGTTCTCCACGGTGGTGGTCGGCGGGAGCGAGTTGAGCGGCATGTCGACGATGGTGGTGATGCCGCCGGCGGCGGCCGCGCGGGTGGCGGTCCAGAAGCCCTCCCACTCGGTGCGGCCGGGGTCGTTCACGTGGACGTGCGAGTCGACGAGGCCGGGGAGGACGACGTCGTCGCCCACGTCCTCCAGGACTGCTCCGGCGGGCACCTCGGCGTCGTACGGCAGTACGGCCGCGATCGTCCCGTCCGAGACGGCGATGGCCGCCGGCCGCGTGCCCTCCGGGGTGATGACCCGAGTCGAGCGCAGTACCAGGTTGACGTCCACCATGCCCCTTTCCGTTCCGCTTCCACGAAGCAGAAATTCAACGAACTGTTGAAGGAGTCTGCGGCCGGGACGACATGTCGTCAAGGGCGAGCCCCTCGGGGTGGCGCCCGCCCGGACCTGCTTGGACGTTTCCACAAAGTGGAATCCATATTTCGTACAGTAGAAGGTAGCTCCGCACAGGCGGGGCGGTCCAGACCCGCATCGAGCAGCCCCCGACACCGGACAAACACCCCGCTGACCGGCGTGGACGCCGAGCCCCGCACACTGTGCCCGGCCCGGCGGCCCGGTAGGCTGCTGCCTTGCCCGCCTGCCCCGAAAGGACCGTTGACGTGCCGACGTCCAGCGCCAGCACCACCGACGCCGCCAAGCCCGCCGCGAGCGGTGGCGTCCAGTCCCTCGAGCGCGCCTTCGATCTCCTGGAACGGATGGCCGACGCGGGGGGCGAGGTCGGGCTCAGCGAGCTCTCCGCCAGCAGCGGACTGCCGCTGCCCACCATCCACCGCCTGATGCGCACCCTGGTCGCCTGCGGCTACGTCCGCCAGCAGCCGAACCGGCGGTACGCGCTCGGCCCCCGCCTCATCCGCCTCGGCGAGTCCGCCTCCCGCCTCCTCGGCACCTGGGCCCGGCCCTACCTCGCACGCCTCGTCGAGGAGACCGGCGAGACGGCGAACATGGCGCTCCTCGACGGCGACGAGATCGTGTACGTCGCGCAGGTGCCGTCCAAGCACTCCATGCGGATGTTCACCGAGGTCGGGCGACGGGTGCTGCCGCACTCCACGGGCGTCGGCAAGGCGCTGCTCGCGCACACGCCGGACGACGAGGTGCGCGCGCTGCTCGGCCGTACGGGGATGCCGGCGGCGACGGAGAAGACGATCACGACGGCGGACGGGTTCCTCGCGGCGCTCGCGGCGGTCCGCGAGACGGGGTACGCCGTCGACGACAACGAGCAGGAGATAGGGGTGCGGTGCCTCGCGGTGTCGGTGCCCGACTCGCCCACCGCGGCGGCCATCTCCATCTCCGGACCGGCGGGCCGGGTCACCGAGGCGGCCACGGAGAAGATCGTCCCGATCCTCCAGCAGGTCGCCCGGGAACTCTCCACGGCCCTCGCCAACACCACCGGCAACGGCCAGCAGTAACCCCGCCGCCGCGGGCCCGCGGTCCGCGGGGGCACCACGGAACGGCACCCTTCGCGGGTGCCTCCGCACCTGTGCCTGAACCCGCACCACCTGTGCCTGAACCCGCACCCGTACGACGTCGTACACGGGGTGCGGGTTCAGGCGCGTGAGCCTCGGCCCGGCACAGGGCGCCGTTCCTGGTGGCGCGCGCGGGGCCGGGTCAGGCGGGGATCGCGGGGGTCAGGTGGCCGTCCTGGACCGTGGTCACCTCGTCGGCGGCCGAGAGGTGGGCCCGGTCGTGGGTCACCAGGATCGTCGCCGTCCCGCGGGAGCGGGTGAGGTCCGACAGGAGCGTGACGATCGCCGCGCCCCGTTCGTGGTCCAGGGCGCTCGTGGGCTCGTCGACCAGCAGCACGGACGGCTCGTTCATCAGGGCCCGCGCGATGTTGACGCGCTGGCGCTGGCCGCCGGAGAGCTGGTGGGGGCGGCGCCCGGCCCGGTCCGCCAGGCCGACCGCGTCGAGGAGGTCCATGGCCCGGTCGCGTACCGACTGCGGCGGACGGCCGGACAGGTGGGCCATGACCTGGAGCTGTTCGACCGCCGTCAGCGAGGGCAGCAGGTTCGGCTGCTGGAAGACGATGCCGATCGAGGTGCGCCGCAGCTCCGCCCGGCCCGCCGCGTCGAGCCCCGCGGTGTCGGTCCCGGCGACGACGACCCGCCCCCGGTCGGGGGTGACGAGGGTCGCGGCGACGGCGAGCAGGCTGGACTTGCCGGAGCCGGAGGGGCCGACGACGGCCGTGAGGCGGCCGGGCGGGACGGTGAGGGAGACCTCGTCGAGGGCGGTGAGCCGCCCGTCGCCGTCCGGGTAGGTCAGGGTCACGGCATCGAGTTCGAGGCTCATCGGACGCTCCCGAGCGCGGTGAGGGGGTCGACGGCGGTGATCCGCCGGATGGACAGGGCGGAGCCGACCGCGCCGAGCACGACGATGACGCCGGCGGGGCCGAGCACGGTCAGCGGCGAGAGCACGAAGGGCACGTCGCCGCCGGAGACGAGCGCGCCGATGCCGACGGCGAGGCCGGTGCCCAGCAGGGTGCCGCCCACGAGCATGAGCACGGCCTGCCCGAGGGCGTCGCGCAGCAGGTACGGGGTGGACGCGCCCAGTGCCTTGAGGACGGCGACGTCGCCGCTGCGCTGGATGGTCCAGACGGTGAAGAAGGCTCCTATGACCAGGGCGGAGATGGCGAAGAGGAAGCCGCGCATGAGCTGGAGGGAGCCGTTCTCGGCCTGGTAGGACCCTATGGCCGTGAGCGCGCCGTCCACGGTCCGCGCCTCCGTGCCGGCCGCCGCGTCGCCGGCCGCCCAGTCGGCGCCGTCGCCGCGCAGCGCGATCACCGTCGCCTGCTCCTCCGTCGTGGTGCCGCTGTGCCCGAGCCGCTGCCAGTCGTCGAGGGAGGTCCACACGACGGGCGTGTGGCTGTACGAGGCGTCCCCGGCGACCGCCGAGACCCGTACCTCCAGTGGGCCGAGCCGGACCGTGTCCCCGGCGCGGGCGTCCAGTTCCCCGGCGGCCGACTCGGAGAGGACGGCCTCGCCGGCGGCCACGGCGCCGGGCGCGAGCCCGTCGCCCGGCTGCGTGCCGAAGGCGGAGACGGCGGCGGTCCGCTCGCCCGCGACCGCGTTGAGGGTGCGGATGCCGAGCGGCGCCGCTTCGGTGACTCCGGGTCGCTCCGCCCACGCGGTCCACTGCTTCTCGGTCACCGTCGAGTTGGTGAAGGAGACCGACTGGCCGGCGGGCGGTGCGGCGAAGGCGACGCGGTCGGCGGGCAGGCCGGTGATCGCGGAGACGTTCTCCCGCGCGAGTCCGGCCGTCAGCCCGGATAGGAGCCCCACGAGCAGGGTGATCAGCACGATCACCGTGCCCATGAGGGCGAACCGCCCCTTGGCGAATCTCAGGTCTCTCCATGCCACGAACATGGGACCAAGCCTGCTGGCCGCACCCGTCCCCGGGCATCGCGCCACGGATGGCTCCGGATTCAAACTTTCGGTTGAGTCCGGATGGTCGGCTCGTGTCTACGCTGGTGGGGTCATGGATCCACGCAGCCTCACCCCCGTCCTCCGCGCCCTCCGTCTCTGTCTGCACCTGCTGATGGCGGGGCTGCTCGTCCTGGCGGCGGTGCGCGCCCGTTCCACGGCGGGCACGGTCCTCGCGGCCGTCATGGGCGCCGTGTACGCGGCCGGGGCCTGGCTCCCCTCGGTGGGCCGCTCGCAGCGTGCGGCGGCCGGCTGGCTGGCGGTGCTCGCGCTGTCCTGGCTGGCCCTGCTGTGGGCGACGCCGGAGGCCCTGTGGCTGGCCTTCCCGCTGTACTTCCTCCAGCTGCACCTGCTGCCGGCCCGCTGGTCGCTGCCGGCGGTCGCGCTGACGGCGGGCGCGGCGATCCTCTCGTACGTGGGCCACGGCGCCGCCCTGAACCCGGGGGTCTTCATCGGGCCGCTGCTCGGCGGCGCGGTGGCCGTGGCGACCGTCCTCGGCTACCAGGCGCTGTACCGGGAGAGCGAGCGGCGGCAGCGGCTGATCGAGGAGCTGATCACGACCAGGGCGGAGCTGGCGGCGGCGGAGCGGCACGCGGGGACCCTGGCCGAGCGGGAGCGGCTGGCGCGGGAGATCCACGACACGCTGGCGCAGGGGCTCTCGTCGATCCAGCTGCTGCTGCGGGCGGCCGAGCGGGCGCTGCCGGAGGGTTCGCCCGCGGCGGGGCACATCGACCGGGCGCGCCGGGCGGCGCAGGACAATCTGGCGGAGGCGCGCCGTTTCGTGCGGGCGCTGACGCCGCCGGATCTGGAGCGGGGTTCGCTGGCGGCGGCGCTGGAGCGGCTGTGCGAGCCGGGCGCGGGGCCGCGGGTGCGCTTCTCGGTGAGCGGGACGCCGGTGGAGCTGCCGACGCCGTACGAGGTGGCGCTGTTGCGGATCGCGCAGTCGGCGCTGGGGAACACGGTGCGGCACGCGGGGGCGGCGCGGGCGGAGATCACGCTGTCGTTCATGGCGGACGCGGTGGCGCTCGACGTGGTGGACGACGGGAAGGGGTTCGATCCCGAGCGGGTGCGCCCGACGGGGGACGGCGGCGGTTTCGGGCTGCCGGCGATGCGCTCGCGGGCCCGGTCGCTGGGCGGCACGTTCACGGTGGAGTCGGCGCCCGGGCAGGGCACGGCGGTCGCGGTCACCCTTCCCCTGCCCTCCGGAGGTGCCCTGTGACGGTTTCCACGACGATCCGGCTGCTGCTCGCCGACGACCATCCGGTGGTGCGGGCGGGGCTGCGGGCGGTGCTCGACACCGAGCCCGGTTTCACGGTGGTCGGCGAGGCGGCGACGGCGGAGCGGGCGGTGGAGCTGGCGGCGGCCGGGGGTGTCGACGTGGTCCTGATGGACCTCCAGTTCGGCGCGGGGATGCACGGTTCGGAGGCGACGGCGGCGATCACGGCCGTAGCGGGCGGGCCGAGGGTGCTGGTGCTGACGACGTACGACACGGACGCGGACATCCTGGCGGCGGTGGAGGCCGGCGCCTCGGGCTATCTGCTGAAGGACGCGCCGCCGGAGGAGCTGGCGGCGGCGGTGCGGACGGCGGCGGCCGGCCAGTCGGCGCTGGCGCCGGCGGTGGCGTACCGGCTGATGGACCGGATGCGGACGCCGGCGGAGGCGCTGACCAAGCGGGAGCTGGAGGTGCTCCAGCTGGTCGGCGAGGGGCTGTCGAACCAGCAGATCAGCAAGGTGCTCTTCCTCAGCCAGGCGACGGTGAAGTCCCATCTGGTGCACGTCTTCGCCAAGCTGGGCGTGGACTCGCGGACGGCGGCGGTGGCGGCGGCCCGTGAGCGGCGGCTGATCCGGCGGTAGCCCGGGCTCCGGCCCCGTTCAGCGCTGGGCGGGCGGGCCGGGCGGGCCGAAGAGCTCGACCGCGTTGCGGACGCCGGCCAGTGCCTCGGAGAGGGCGCTGACGGAGCCGAGCGAGCCGGCGACGAGGAGGAGGCTGCGGCGCAGCCGCCACACCTCGGGTGCGCCGCTGACGGCCATGGCGTCGAGCGCGGCGAGTTCGTCCTCGGCGATCTCCCGGTCGGCGAACTCCGCCCGGTGTCCGGCCAGTTCCCGCCGGAGCCGGGACACGGCGGACCGCAGTCCGGCCACCCTCGGGTCCACTGCCTCGCCGGTCACTCGCCTCTGCCCCACGCTCCGCAACACGGTCCCCCACTCCGAGACGTCCGTTCTGGTACCCCCGGGCGGTGGTCGGGCGCCCGGAGTCGCGGGTCAGTTAACTCCCCGGCCGCCCGGCGGGGAAGAGGCCGTGCCGCGCATTCATGCGACCGTGTCATTCCGTGTCATGCGGTATGCAGTCCTCCATGACTCCTGTGACCCCGATGACCCCGCCGACCCCGCCGACCCCGACGGCTCCGACGGCTCCGACGACGGACGACGCCCCTTCCTCCCCCGCCTCCCCGCCGCTCGTCGCGGGGCTGCTGCTCGCCGCGGGCGGCGGGCGGCGGCTCGGGGGGCGTCCGAAGGCGCTGCTGCCGTACCGGGGCCGGCCGCTGGTCGAGCACGCGGTGCGGGTACTGCGCGAGGGCGGCTGCGGGGTGGTGCACGTGGTGCTCGGCGCCTCGGCGGAGCTCGTACGGGAGCGGGCGGAGCTGCCGGGCTGCGTGCTGGTGGAGAACCCGGGGTGGGCCGACGGGATGGGCTCCTCGCTGCGGGTGGGGCTCGCCTCGCTGGCGGCGGATCCGCGCGGGGTGGACGGGGCGCTGGTGTCGCTGGTGGACCAGCCGGGGATCGGGGCGGCGGCGGTGGCCCGGGTGCGGGAGGCGTACGGGGCGCGGGACGCGCTGGCGGCGGCCTCGTACGGCGGGGAGCGGGGGCATCCGGTGCTGTTCGGGGCGGACCGGTGGGCCGGGATCGCGGCGGGCGCGGCGGGCGACCGGGGCGCGCGGGACTACCTGGCGGCGCACCGGGAGGCGATCGCGCTGGTGGACTGTTCGGACGTGGCCGAGCCCTTCGACATCGACACGGAGGCTGATCTGTACCGCCTCGACGGGTGAGGGGGGCCGTGAGCGGGCACCTGGAGTGAGGGGGCTGGCACCCGGAGCCATGTTCTGTCGACCCGAAGAATCTCGACATCAACAAACGATTGAACTTCCACCATGAGGAAACTAATATCCACTGCATAGAAGCGCCTGATCCCCCGTGATGGCGCTCGCGGCCGTATCTCGGCACCGCGGCACTCCGTGCCGTCCGTGACGCCCGGCGGCCGCCAGGTACCGCACGCGTAGTCCGCTGAAGGAAGTGACAGTCCATGTCCGCACCAGCGCCGTCCCCCCTGGCCGTCGTCGACGCCGAGCCCCTGCCGCGCCAGGAGGAGGTGCTGACGGAGGCGGCCCTCGCCTTCGTCGCCGAGCTCCACCGGCGGTTCACCCCGCGCCGGGACGAGCTGCTCGCCCGCCGCGCCGAGCGCCGCGCCGAGATCGCCCGCACCTCCACCCTGGACTTCCTGCCGGAGACCGCGGCGATCCGGGCCGACGACTCCTGGAAGGTCGCGCCGGCCCCGGCGGCCCTGAACGACCGCCGTGTCGAGATCACCGGTCCGACCGACCGCAAGATGACGATCAACGCGCTCAACTCCGGCGCGAAGGTGTGGCTCGCGGACTTCGAGGACGCCTCGGCCCCCACCTGGGAGAACGTGGTCCTCGGCCAGGTCAACCTGATCGACGCCTACACCCGGAACATCGACTTCACCGACGCCCGCACCGGCAAGTCGTACGCCCTCAAGCCGGCCGAGGAGCTCGCCACGGTCGTCATGCGGCCGCGCGGCTGGCACCTGGAGGAGCGCCACCTCGTCTTCGAGGGACGCCCGGTGCCCGGCGCGCTCGTCGACTTCGGCCTGTACTTCTTCCACAACGCGCAGCGCCTGATCGACCTCGGCAAGGGCCCGTACTTCTACCTGCCGAAGACCGAGTCGCACCTGGAGGCCCGCCTCTGGAACGACGTCTTCGTCTTCGCCCAGGACTACGTCGGCATCCCGCAGGGCACCGTCCGCGCGACCGTCCTGATCGAGACGATCACGGCCGCGTACGAGATGGAGGAGATCCTCTACGAGCTCCGCGACCACGCCGCCGGCCTCAACGCGGGCCGCTGGGACTACCTCTTCTCCATCGTGAAGAACTTCCGTGACGGCGGCCGGAAGTTCGTCCTCCCGGACCGCAACGCGGTCACGATGACGGCCCCGTTCATGCGCGCCTACACCGAACTCCTCGTCCGCACCTGCCACAAGCGCGGCGCGCACGCGATCGGCGGCATGGCGGCCTTCATCCCGTCCCGCAAGGACGCCGAGGTCAACAAGGTCGCCTTCGAGAAGGTCAAGGCCGACAAGGACCGCGAGGCCGGCGACGGCTTCGACGGCTCCTGGGTCGCCCACCCCGACCTGGTCCCGATCGCCATGGCCTCCTTCGACGCCGTCCTCGGCGACAGGCCCCACCAGAAGGACCGCCTGCGCGAGGACGTCCAGGTGGCGGCCGGCGACCTGATCGCCATCGACTCGCTCGACGCCGAGCCCACCTACGCGGGCCTGGTCGGCGCCGTGCAGGTCGGCACCCGCTACATCGAGGCGTGGCTGCGCGGCCTCGGCGCCGTCGCCATCTTCAACCTGATGGAGGACGCGGCCACCGCCGAGATCTCGCGCTCGCAGATCTGGCAGTGGATCAACGCGGGCGTGGTCTTCGAGAACGGCGAGAAGGCGACCCCGGAGCTGGCCCGCAAGGTCGCCGCCGAGGAGCTCGCCGCCATCCGCGCCGAGATCGGCGAGGAGGCCTTCGCGGCCGGCAAGTGGCAGCAGGCGCACGACCTCCTCCTCCACGTCTCCCTCGACGCGGACTACGCGGACTTCCTCACCCTCCCGGCGTACGAGCAGCTCGTCGGCTGATCCCCTCCGCACCTCCGTACAGGGCCCGGCCCCCGGCGAACGCACAGCTCCGGGGCCCGGGCCCTGGCGTGTCACAGGGGACGTGACGCAACCGAGATATGCAGCTACCTAGCGGTAATAAGTCAGCGCGTGCGAGATTCCGCCATGCCACCGGCCGGCGGTTGTCCCCCACACCACTGCGTACCGCAGGAGCACAGCCATGCCCTCGACCCCCCACCGCGCGCTCCGCGCACTCCTGGCACTGTGTACCGCCGCCGGACTCGCCACCGCCGCCGCCCCGGCCGCCCAGGCCTCCCCCGGCACCGGCCCCACCGCCGTCGTCGCCATGGGCGACAGCTACATCTCCGGCGAGGCCGGCCGCTGGCTCGGCAACTCCCTCACGAACTCCGGCGGCCGCGACGGCACCGACCGCGCCTGGACGGGCAGCGGCTACGACCCCTCCCGGGTGTACGGCCCCACCGCCGGCGGCTGCCACCGCTCCGACACCTCCGAGGTGCGCAGCGCCGGGCCCCTCGCGAGCTCCCTGATCAACCTGGCCTGCTCCGGGGCGACCACGGCGAACGTCTTCCGCGCCTCGCGGGGCGGCCTGGCGTACAAGGGCGAGGCCCCGCAGGCCGACCGGCTGGCCGCCGTCGCCGCCTCCCACGACGTGGAGCTGATCGCCCTGTCGATCGGCGGCAACGACCTCGGCTTCGCGGACATCATCACCACCTGCGCCACCGACTACATCGTCTGGTACTCCTACTGCCACGACGACCAGCAGGCCGAGGTCGACGCCCGGATCGACGCCGTGACGGCCTCCGTCGGCAAGGCCGTCGACGAGATCCGGGCGGTGATGAGCGGCGCGGGCTACACGGCCTCCGACTACCGGATCGTGCTCCAGTCCTACCCGTCGCCGATCCCCCGCGCCGCCGAGAACCGCTACTCCGAGAGCGGCTGGTCGCGGACGAACACCGGCGGCTGCCCGTTCTGGAACAAGGACTCCGACTGGGCGCGGGACTCCCTGGTGCCGCAGCTCGCGGGCCGGCTGCGGGAGGTCGCGGTGGCGAAGGGCGCGCAGTTCCTGGACCTGCGGGACGCGCTCCAGGGCCGTGAGGTGTGCGCGAAGGCGAGCCGCCAGGTGACGGCCGCGCAGCCGCCGGCGGGGGCGTCCAGCGAGTGGGCGCGGTGGATCGACAGCCAGAGCACCCAGGGGCTGGTCCAGGAGTCCATGCACCCCAACGCCTACGGTCAGCAGGCGCTCGGGCGGTGTCTGGCGCTGATCCACGCCGTCCCGTCGGGCCACCGCGCCTGCCGGAACACGGCCGGGTCGGGCCCGTCGGGGATGTACCTCACGGCGGGCTGACGCACCTCACGGCGGGCCGGGGCGGCTCACGGCAGGCCGACGCCCAGCGGGCCGAGGACCCGCTCGGCGCCGTGCCGGTCGGCCTCGGCCATCGCCCGGACCAGGGCGGCCGAGCCGCCCGGCCAGTCGGCGGCGGCCGCGTCGAAGGCGGCGCGCCGGGACTCCAGCGGGCCCTTCTTGCCCGGCAGCCGGTCCAGGACGTACAGGGCGCGGGCGGAGACCGGCACCTGGACCGCGTCGGCCTCCTCGCCGCGCGCCTGGAGCGCGTGCAGCGCGTAGGCGCCGATCACCGGGTCCCGGAGCGCTCCGCGCAGGGCTCCGGGCGGTGCGGCGGCGGTGTCGAGGAGCCCGAACAGGGCGCGTACGTCGGCGCCTTCGGCGGCATGGGAGTGGGCCGCGGCGAACGCCGCGAGCAGCTCCGCCCAGGCGTCGGAGGTGTCCCCGCGCGCGTGCAGCCAGTCGGCGAGCACGCCCGCGGCGGGCGCGTGCGGCCACTGCGCGGCGGCGGCCACCAGCTCCGGGGCCGGCCAGGCGGCGGCCTCGGCGGCGGTGGGCGCGGCGACCCGGCGCACCCGGAGGAGGTAGCGGACGGTGGCGGCGCCGCGCGGGGTCAGTCCGAAGGCGTCCCCGGCGCGCAGGACGAGTCCGGTGGCGGCGAGCCGGTCGGCGACGGCGGCGAGTTCGCGGGCGGGGCGCTCCAGGCGGGCCCGGTCGTCCTCGCCGAGGCCGGCGGAGCCGAGCAGCCGGACGAGCTCGGGCACGGGCGGGGTGACGTACCCGCCGGTGACGCCCTCGGGTACGGCGACCGGCACGTCCTCCAGCGCCGGGTCGACGGTCCAGTCCTCGTATTCGGCGGCGCGCCGGGCGATCGAGTCGGCGGCGCAGCCGCGCTGGTAGAGCGCGTACAGGAGGTGCGGGGCCTCGCCGCCGTACGGCTCGTGCTCCTCCTCGGCCAGTTCCTCGACGGCGGCGAGCAGGGCGTCGGCGTCCCGTTCGACGTCGCCGGCGGCGCCGGTCCCGGCGGCGGGGGGCGGGACGGCGATCGAGGGGTCGCCGTAGTAGTCCATGTGCTCGTCGAGGAGGGCGTCGGCGAGGACGAGGTGGGGGAAGTCGTCGGGGCCGGGGGCGAAGTGGGCGTGGGCGCCGGTGAGCTCGTCGGCGAGGCCCGCGGCGGTCCAGCGGTCGAGGAGCCGGGCGGCGACCCGGCCGACGCCGGCGGCGACGGCGTGGTCGGTGAGGAGCGGCCCGGCGGCGGGCGGCTGCTCGGCGTCCCGTACGTAGGCGCGGGCGACGGCCTCGGCGAGCACGGTGTCGGCGAGCGCGGTCCGGCCCATGAGGTCGGCGCGGAGGACTCCGTCGGGCAGCGGCGCGCCGTCGAGGGCGCCGATCCGGCGGCGCACGTCGGCGGCGTCGCCGAGGTCGGTGCCGACGGTCCGCAGCAGCGAGGCGTACCACCGGTACCAGGTGAGGTTCCCGGGGTCGGCCATGGCGCGCTCGAAGTCCCCGGCGCTCTCGTCGACGACGGCGGCGATCCGCTCGCGCAGCCCGCCGTCGAAGCGTCCGGCGAGCTCGCCGACGACCGCCCGGTAGCCGGGCAGCTCGCCGGGGGCGACGTAGACGAAGGCCGGCAGGTCCTCGACGAGCAGCCGCCGGACCAGCTCCGGCGTGGGCTCGGGCACTCCGCTGGCCCGGTCGGCGCCGCGCAGCGCGAGGAGGTCGAGGACCACCTCGGCGGCCCGGCGGAACGCCGGGTCCCGGTGCTCCGGCCTGCCGTCGAGCAGCTCCAGGAACCTGTCCAGCCCTGTATTGGTGAGAACGGTCTCGGCCACGGTTCCAGGGTAGTTCGGGGGTGCCGGGATCGGCCTGAGGGACACCCCGGGCGCCGCTCAGCGCACGACGACCGCGCGGGGTGCGGAGAAGTCTCCCCAGGTGCCGTCGGGGAGGCGGGCACGGAGGGTGAGGGTGTAGGTGGTGCCGGGTTCCGCCTGGGCCGGGAAGGTGTAGGTGGCGCGGCCGGTGGGCGGCGCGGCGCCCCAGACGATGGTGGTGGCGAAGCGGCCGTCGATGTGGAGCTCGTGGTGGGTGACGGGGGCCCCGGTCTCCGGCGGGGTCCAGGTGAGGGTGATCTCGCCGTGGGCGGAGGTGGCGGAGAGGGCGAGCGGGGAGGTGTTGGGGGGTGCGCCGGGGGCGGGGGCGGTGGTGAGTTCGGCCGGGGGGCTGTCCGGGGAGGAGTTCTCGGCGGCGTCGCGGGCGCGCAGGGTGAGGGAGTAGGCGGTGCCGGGTCGCAGGCCGGTGAGGCGGGCGGAGGTGGCGGTGCCGGGGGCGCTGTGGACGCGGACGCCGGCCTGGTAGACGTCGTAGGCGGTGACGCGGGTGTCGTCGCGGGCCGGGGTCCAGGTGAGGGTGGCGGCGGTGGTGCCGTCCGGGGCGGCGCGCAGGGCGCGGGGGGTGGTGGGGGGTTCGCGGTCCTCGGCGGTGGCGCGGAGCGTGGTGGCGGGGACGGCGGGGGTGGCGGGCGAGGTGTTGCCGGCGGCGTCGCGGGCGCGGACGGCGAAGGTGTGGCGGGTGCCGGGGGCGAGGCCGGTGACGTCGGTCATGACGGTGGTGGCGGGGACCTCCTTGACCTGGCGGCCGTCCTGGAGGACCTGGTAGCCGGTGACGGCCCGGTCGTCGGTGGCGGCCTCCCACATGACGTGGACGGTGGTGGCGCTGCCGGAGGCGGCGGTGAGCCCGGTGGGGGTGCCGGGCGGGGTGGTGTCCTCGGCCTCCGCGGGCCCGGCGCCGGAGCAGGCGGTGAGGGCGACGAGGGCGAGCGTGGTCAACAGGCTTGCGGCGAGCGGGCGTTGCACGGGCCGGCCTCCGTCCGTCGGAAAGGTCCAGACCTATATCGCACGAGGGTCGGGCGGTTGGCAAGGGGACGTTGTCAGTGGGGTGCGCTTCACTGGGATCATTACTCTCCGTAGTCGATTCTTGGGGGGATCATGACGGACCGTTGGCTTTACGTGTCGCCCGTCGGGGTACGGCGGCGCGGCTGGACCGACGCGATGATCCGGGAGCTGCTGGGACTCCCGGACGTGCAGGGCCGCGATCCGCGGCGGTACGCGCTCACGCCGGTGCGGCTGTACCTGCTGGCACGGGTGGAGGCGGTGGAGCGGACACCGGAGTTCGCGGCCGCCTCCTCGGCCCTCGGGGAGAGGGGGCGGAGCGCCGCCGCCGGGCTGCTCGCCGAGGGGCGGCGGGCCGCCGTGCTGGCCGCGATCCGGGCCGAGCCCCTCCTGGTGCCGCGGCTGCCGGCGGCCGAACTGGAGCGGCGGGCCGCCCGCCACCGGCGGCTGTTGACGGCGCGGGGCGCGGACGGGCGGGGGGCCGAGGCGGCCGCCGGATCGCTCGTCCGGTGGCAGGTGGGCTACCTGCGGCAGACGCTGGCCCGGTACGAGACGCTGCTCGACGGGCTGTACGGCGACACGGGCCGCCGCGAGGCCGAGCGGCTGCTGCGGCGCAGGCAGTACGAGGCGATCGCCGCCGCCTATCCGGTGCTGGCCCGCGAGTGCGCCCGGCGGATCGCCCTGGAGTGGCGGTGAGGGTGCCGGACACCGCGGCGCCCCGGGCCCCCC
>NZ_JBHTST010000045.1:0-53563 GCF_042794995.1 Streptomyces sp. NPDC056503 | reverse complement strand
AGAGCACTTCGTTCACACCGAAGGGGTCACTGGTTCGATCCCAGTATCGCCCACCACCCGGTCCGAGGGCCCGGAGACGACACCGTCTCCGGGCCCTCGGCGCGTCCCGGCCGGGATCACCGCATCCGCGCCAGCCGCTCGCGCAGGATCCGGGCCTCCCGCAGCCGCCGCTCGTACGTGGCCCCCACCGCGAGCAGCAGGAGCCCCGCCGCCGCCGGCGGCAGCCAGCGCGGCAGCGCGCCGACCAGCTGCACCACGTACGGCGCCAGCTCGTGCAGCGCCACCAGGGCGAGCGCCGTGCCGCCCAGCACCAGCGGCGCCTGGAGCCGGAACCGCGCCCCGAGCAGCGTCACCGCCAGCGCCCCCGTCCCCAGGAGCAGCGGGCGCGTCCCGTACGGGTCCGACCAGACCGCCACCAGGCTCGGCACCAGCGTCGCCGCGAGCCCCGGGCCGTACGCGACCCACGACGAGGCCGCCGGGTCCCGGCGCCGCCGAAGGAAGCCCACCACCAGCGCGGGCACCGTCACCGGCAGCGTGTACGCCTCCGGCACCGTCACGCCCCACACCGCGAGCCGCAGCCAGGCCGAGGCGAGGAACAGCGCTCCCGCCGTCCACGAGGCCGCCCGCCGCCGCTCCGCCCGCAGCGCCGTCGCCGCCGCGATCACCCCGCCCAGCGCCAGCGCCAGGGCGAGCAGCGCCGGACGCGGCGCCGTGAGCGCCACCGCCAGGGCGCCCACCGCCACCCCCGTCAGCTCCGCCGTGACCGACCGGACCCGGGCCGCCAGGGCCGCCGTGCCCGCCGGGACGACCAGCAGCAGGAGCCCCGTCGTGGCCGCGGCGCACCCCGCCGCCGCGGCTCCGGCACCCACCAGACCCGCCGCCGCGAGCACCGCTCCGCCGGCCGCCGCCCCGCGGACCGCCCCGGCGCCGGACAGGGCCGCCGCCACGAACAGGCCCAGCAGCACGCCCAGCACCACGAAGGTCGCCGCCCGCACGTCCAGCGCGAGGAGCAGCGCCGAACCCGCCGAGGCGAGCCCGGCCACCAGCCCGGTCCGGGAGAGCAGCACGTCCGCCGCCACCGGGACGGCGGGCGCCCCGGCCGTCCAGGACGCGCCCCGGCCGCCCTCCGGCCGCTCCGGCGCGGGACCAGGCTCCGGCAGCCCGCGCGCGAGCACCCCCGGCCGCACCGCCAGACCCAGCGCCGCGCCCGTCACCATCAGCCGGACGGCGAGGCCCGCCGCGTACGACAGCTCCAGGGCGACCGGCAGCGCCGTCAGCACCGCCCACCCCAGCACCACCGCGCCCCACCGGCCCCACGGCCCCCGGAGCGCCGCGGCCGCCCCCGCGCCGAGCAGCAGCACCAGGAGGGCCGTCGCCGGATAGTCCGCGAGCACCAGCTCCGCGTGCGCCCCGGACCAGACGCCCGCGCTCCGGTCCGCGGGGCCGAGCAGGCCCGCCGGCACCGGCGGGAGCGCCCACACCACGCCGAGCGCCGCGACCCCGCCCCCGGCGAGCCCGAACCCGACGCGTACCTCCGCCGGGATCCGTGCCGCCCGCACCGGGCGCCACAGCGAGGCCAGGGCCAGACCGCAGACCACGTACGCCGGCACCGCCCACTCCGCCGGCAGCGCGGCCCGCACCGGGCCCGCCGCGGCCGCCACCACCGCCAGCCCGGCCGCCACCGCGAGCACCCGGGCGGCGGGACGGACCGCCCGGGCCGCGTACAGGCACACCGCGGCCCAGCCGAGCAGCAGCGGGCCGCCGGTCCACGGGCTCGTCAGCGAGAGCCAGCCGCCGGCCGGCAGTGCCCAGACCGCCAGGACGCCCGCCGCCACCCCGGCCGTCATCCGTACCGCCGCCCCCACCGGACGGGCGAGCAGCGCCACGTCCGCCGCCGCCGTCAGCGCCATCGCCCAGGCCACGGCCGCCGGACCCCCGCCGGCCGCCAGCACCCCCAGCGGCAGCGGCAGCTGCGCCGCGGCCACCGCCGCGGGGAGCGGCAGCCGCAGCCCCCGCAGCAGCCCGCCGTACCCGGCCCACAGGCCCGCGAGGACCGCGGCGGCGCCCGCCGCGTACCCGAGCCCGTCCGCCTCCGGCAGCGCCACCCGGTGCAGGGCGTACGCGTCCAGGACCGTCAGCGCCAGACCCAGCGCGCCCACCGCCTCCGCCGTCGACGCCAGCCCCCGGCGCAGCAGCACCGCGGGCGCCGCCAACGCCGCCGAGGTCACCGCCAGCAGCACCGCCGAACGCCCCGCGATGCCCATCGAGCCCCAGCTCACCAGCGTGAAGGCGAGCGCGGCGACCGCCAGCAGCGTCCCGCCCAGCGTCAGCAGCACGTTCTGCGCGCCGCGCGGCGAGGTCTCCGCCACCCCGGGCGCGCCCGGGAACGGCGGGGCCGCCGGCCGGCCGACGGGGGAGTACAGCACGCCGAGCAGCCACGCCCGCCGGGCCAGCAACTCGGCACGGCGGGCGTCGAGCCGGGTCAGCTCGGCGTCGACGCGCCGCAGCTCCTCGACCGGGGGCAGGTTCATGTCCATGTCCGGAGTGTCGTGCCGCGCCGCCGCACGGGGAATGCGCGCTGCTACTCAGATGCGGCCCGAGTACCCACACTGGACCCATGGACTGGTGCCGGTACCGCTTCCGCAGCGTCTGGCGGCTCGCCGCCCCGCCCGACCGGGTCTACACCGCCCTCGCTCGCGCCGAGGACTACCCCCTCTGGTGGCCCCAGGTCCGCGCCGTCGTCCCCCGCGACGACACCAGCGGCACCGCCCGCTTCCGCTCCCTGCTCCCGTACGACATCGAGGTCACCGCCCGCACCCTCCGCCACGACCCGGACGGCCGCGTCCTGGAGGTCCGGCTCGACGGCGACCTGGAGGGCTGGGCCCGCTGGACCGTCACCGCCGACGGCGCCGGCACCCGCGCCCTGTACGAGCAGGAGGTCGAGGTCCGCGCCCGGCTGCTGCGCCTCCTCGCCGTCCCCGGCCGCCCGTTCTTCCGCGCCAACCACGCCCTGATGATGCGCGGCGGACGCCGTGGTCTGGCCGCGCGCCTGCGCGCCGAATGAATTTGGAGCCCGGCCCGGAAGCCCTGTATGGTTCAACCCGTTCCCGGGCGATTAGCTCAGCGGGAGAGCACTTCGTTCACACCGAAGGGGTCACTGGTTCGATCCCAGTATCGCCCACCGGGAGAGGCCGGTCCGTCATCACGACGGACCGGCCTCAGCCGTTTCCGGCGGCGTTCACGCGGCCTTCCGCAGCTCCGGACGGAGCGGCCACGAGGGATCCACCAGCTCGGGCGTCCCCTGCCGGGTGAACCAGGCCTGGAGCCCCCGCGCCTGCGCCGCGTGCCACACCGCCTGCAGGGTGTGCAGCTCCGCCGGCGACAGCCGCTCCAGACGGGAGGCGAAGCGCCGCCCCACCGCCCGCACCACCTGGAGCGCGGCCGTGGCGTCCGCCGCCGCGTCGTGCGCCCCCTCCAGCTCCACCTCGTAGTGCGCGCACAGGTCCGTCAGCGTCCGGCGGCCCTTGCGGTACCGGTCCAGGTGCTTGTCCATGACCCGCGGATCCAGCACGCACAGCGCGGTGTGCTCCAGGTACCGGCCCAGTGTCGAGGCCCGATGGCGCCTCAACTCCCGGTCCAGGATGGTGAGGTCGAACGGCGCGTTCATCACCACCAGCGGCCGGCCGGCCGCGTTCTGCTCCGCCAGGGCGCGCCCCAGCTCCTCCATCACGGGCGACGGCCACCGCCCGTTGCGCTGGAGGTGATCGTCGGTCAGTCCGTGTACCGCCGTGGCCCCTTCCGGCACCGGGATCCCGGGGTTGACCAGCCAGCGGGTGACCCGGGGCCGTGCCCCGGCCGCGTCCTGGACGACGAGCGCGGCGGACACGATCCGGTCCTGCTCGACGTCCACTCCGGTGGTCTCCGTGTCGAAAGCGGCCAGGGGCCCTTCGTACCAGTTCGTCGTCATACCCGAACTCCTCGCAGCCGCGCGGCAGATGGCCAACCCCCTGCCCCGATCCGGTGATACCCGTCCTGTTTGCGCCGTACGCGGACCGGTGACAACAGTGATGACGGGGAAGGACGTTCACATGGCGCTCGCCCAGCCGGAGTCGGGAGGGCTGCCGCCCCAGCGGGCGGCCCCGGCACGCGGCTCACTCGCCACCACCGCCTGCATGGAGACCCTCCAGGTGGGATACCTGCACGCCGTCGCCGCCGCGGCGGGCTGCTCGCTCGGGCAGCCCTTCCCGGACAACGGCGTCGACTGGCACGTCAGCCACGGCTCGCCCGGACACACCGTCGACGACGAGGTCACCATCAAGGTGCAGCTGAAGTGCACCTACCAACTGCCACCGCACCCGCCGGGGGACACCTTCCCCTTCACCCTCGACAACGACCACCTGGTGAAGCTCGCCCGGACCCCCGTGGCCGTGCACAAGATCCTGGTCGTGATGATCGTCCCGCGAGACCCGGAGGACTGGCTGAGAGCGAGCCACGACCGGCTCGACCTGCGGCACTGCTGCTACTGGACGAACCTGGCCGGTCACCCGGTCACCGGACGCCGCCGGACCACCGTGCGCGTTCCCACGGCGCGGATCTTCGACGACCGGGCGCTCTGCGAGATCATGACGCGGGTCGGCCGGGGAGGGAGACCTTGATGCACCGACCGATCGACGACTCCGGGCACGGGACGGGGGACGGGGGCGCGCCCGGACCCGTCCCGCCGCCGTACCGGCCCCACCCCGTCCCCCCCGCCGACACCACCGGCCCCTGGACCGCCTCCGGGGACGGCGTGCCCGACCCCGGCCGGGTCGACCCGCGCGTCCTCGGCGCCCTCCTCGCCCGCCACGGCTGGCGCCGCCGCGGCGGGGCCGCCGGCCGCTACGGCCGCTGGACCCCGCCCGGCGCGGGCCAGGGGAGCGGCGGCACCAGCCTCCTCGTCCCCGACAGCCTCGCCTTCCCCGACTGCGAGGACCTGATCGGCGAGGCCCTCACCGCCCTCGCCCGCAGCGGCGCGCCCTCCGCCCGCGAGGTCCTCACCGGCCTCGCCGTCCCCAGCGACGAGATCCGCTGGTGGCGCGAGGTGCCCACGGGTCCGGCCGGCACCGTGCCCTGGCCCGTGCAGGAGCGCTTCCGCTCCGCCGCCCGGGGGATCCTCCTCGCCGGCGCCCTCGCTGTGCGCGGCCGCGCCGGGTACCACGGCTCCCGGCGCCGCGCCGCCGCCCGGGCCGCCCTCGAACCCGTCGTCGTCGGCACCGACCCGGGCGGCCGGGTCCTCACCGCCTTCCTGCCCGTCCCGCCCGGCCGCCCCGTCGCCGTCCGGCTCTACCACGCCCTGCACGCCGCCCGCGAGGCCGTCGACTACCGGCGTGCCACCGGCGGCATGGAGGCCTTCGACTCCGCCGTCGGGGCCGGCGTCAGCCGCGAGCTCACCGAGGCGCTCGTCGCCCTCGTCCGGGGTACGGAAGGCGCCCGCATCGCCCTCGAATGGGCCCCGGCCGCCGGTGTCCCCGAGGGCTGCGCAGCCCGCCCCGAGCCCGTCGAGTTCTCGCCCGGCGACCTGCCCGCGCTGCGCGAGGCGAGCGCCCGCTACCTCACCGACGAGCCCTCCGTCCCGGTGCGGATCACCGGCGCCGTCGTCCGGCTGCGCCGCTCCGGGCCGCGCGGCGGGGGCACGGTCAGACTCCGGGTGCTCGCCGGCGCGGAGGTCGGGCACGTCCGGGTCGCCCTCGACGAGGAGGCGTACCGCACGGCCGGCCACGCCCACCTCGTCGGCCTCCCGATCCGGGTGGTCGGCCGGCTGGAGAGCCGCGGCGGCTTCCGCCGCCTCACCGGCCCCTCGGGCGTGGTCCCGGTGCAGGTGGACGAGGCGGAGCGGGACCGGCTGATGAAGTCGCTCCAGGGGACCGCCGAGGACGCGGCCTTCCTCGACGAGGAGTGCGGCCCGGAGGAGCGGCGGTGAGCGGGCCGCGGCGGGGCCCGTAAGATCGAGGGGACGTGGCACCTCGTCTCTGCCGCGCGCCGCCGGCGCCGGCACCTCGTGTCTGCCTGCGCCCCGATGCATGGAGTACCCGTGTCCGAAGTCCGTGTGACCGTCCCGACCGCCTCAGGATCAGAGGAGAGGACGGTGAGCGCGGGCACCACGGCCGGCGCCCTGTTCGCCGACGACCGCACCGTCATCGCCGCCCGTGTCGCGGGCGAGCTGAAGGACCTCTCGTACGAGCTCGCCGACGGCGACGTCGTCGAGGGTGTCGAGATCTCCTCCGAGGACGGCCTGAACATCCTGCGCCACTCGACCGCGCACGTCATGGCGCAGGCCGTGCAGGAGCTCTTCCCCGAGGCCAAGCTGGGCATCGGCCCGCCGGTCCGTGACGGCTTCTACTACGACTTCGACGTCGAGAAGCCGTTCACGCCCGAGGACCTCAAGGCCGTCGAGAAGAAGATGCAGGAGATCCAGAAGCGGGGGCAGAGGTTCGCCCGCCGCGTGGTGACCGACGAGGCCGCCCGCGAGGAGCTCGCCGACGAGCCGTACAAGCTGGAGCTCATCGGCATCAAGGGCTCCGCGTCCACCGACGACGGGGCGAACGTCGAGGTGGGCGGCGGCGAGCTGACCATCTACGACAACCTGGACGCCAAGACCGGCGAGCTGTGCTGGAAGGACCTCTGCCGCGGTCCCCACCTGCCGACGACCCGGAACATCCCGGCGTTCAAGCTGATGCGCAACGCGGCCGCCTACTGGCGCGGCAGCGAGAAGAACCCGATGCTCCAGCGCATCTACGGCACCGCCTGGCCGTCGAAGGACGAGCTGAAGGCCCACCTCGACTTCCTCGCCGAGGCCGAGAAGCGCGACCACCGCAAGCTGGGCAACGAGCTCGACCTCTTCTCCATCCCGGACGAGATCGGCTCCGGCCTCGCCGTCTTCCACCCCAAGGGCGGCATCATCCGCCGGGTCATGGAGGACTACTCGCGCAAGCGGCACGAGGAGGAGGGCTACGAGTTCGTCTACTCGCCGCACGCCACCAAGGGCAAGCTCTTCGAGAAGTCCGGTCACCTCGACTGGTACGCCGAGGGCATGTACCCGCCCATGCAGCTCGACGAGGGCGTGGACTACTACCTCAAGCCCATGAACTGCCCGATGCACAACCTGATCTTCGACGCGCGCGGGCGCTCCTACCGTGAGCTGCCGCTGCGCCTGTTCGAGTTCGGCACCGTGTACCGGTACGAGAAGTCGGGCGTGGTGCACGGCCTGACCCGGGCCCGGGGCTTCACCCAGGACGACGCGCACATCTACTGCACCCGCGAGCAGATGGCGGAGGAGCTGGACAAGACCCTCACCTTCGTCCTCAACCTGCTCCGCGACTACGGTCTGACCGACTTCTACCTGGAGCTGTCGACCAAGGACCCGGAGAAGTTCGTCGGCTCCGACGAGGTGTGGGAGGAGGCCACCGCCGTCCTCCAGCAGGTCGCCGAGAAGCAGGGCCTGCCGCTCACCCCCGACCCGGGCGGCGCCGCCTTCTACGGCCCGAAGATCTCGGTGCAGGCGCGGGACGCCATCGGCCGCACCTGGCAGATGTCGACCGTCCAGCTCGACTTCAACCTCCCGGAGCGCTTCGACCTGGAGTACACCGCCCCGGACGGCACCAAGCAGCGCCCGGTCATGATCCACCGTGCGCTCTTCGGCTCGATCGAGCGCTTCTTCGCGGTGCTCCTGGAGCACTACGCGGGCGCCATGCCGCCGTGGCTGGCCCCGGTCCAGGCGACCGGCATCCCGATCGGCGACGCGCACGTCGACTACCTCCAGGAGTTCGCCGCCAAGGCGAAGAAGCAGGGCCTGCGCGTGGAGGTCGACTCCTCCTCGGACCGGATGCAGAAGAAGATCCGCAACGCGCAGAAGCAGAAGGTTCCGTTCATGATCATCGCGGGTGACGAGGACATGGCCGCCGGCGCCGTCTCCTTCCGCTACCGCGACGGTTCGCAGGAGAACGGCATCCCCGCCGACGAGGCGATCGCCAAGATCGCCAAGATCGTCGCGGAGCGCGTCCAGGTCTGACGGCCGGCCCGCGCTCAGGAGGCCCCCGGGGAGTCCCCCGGGGGCCTCTCCCGTTCCGGGGGCTCTCCGTTCCCCGGCTTCTCGTCCTCCCGGGTGAAGGCCTGGATCAGCCAGGACGAGAACGAACCCGTCACCGCGCCGAGCAGGGCGAGCCCGCAGGCCATCAGGCCGACCGCCACCGTCCGGCCGATCGGGGTCACCGGGGTCACGTCGCCGTAGCCGACCGTCGCCAGGGTGGCGCAGGCCCACCAGACCGAGTCGCCGAAGGTGAGGATCGTGGCGCCGGGGGCGTCGGCCTCGTGGTGGTAGACGGTGAGCGCGGCGGCGAAGCCGAGCAGGGAGACGGAGAGGCCGGAGTAGACCATGACCCGGGCGTAGAGGCTGAGCCGCGGCTTGTCCCGGCGGCGCTGGACCCGGTCGTACAGGGTCACCATCCGGACCGGGCGCAGCAGCGGCAGGAGCAGCACGACCGTGTCGAGGAGGTGGGTGCGGACGAAGCGCAGCGGGCGCAGGCCGCTGAGCCGGAGCCGTACCGCGTAGTCGGTGATGAAGACGGCCCAGGCGCCGAGGATCACGACGACGCACAGGTCCACCCCGAGCTGCGGCAGGTGGTCGCGGGCGAGGACCCGGACCGCGTACCCCGCGAGGTAGGCGAGCGAGGCCACGGCGAGCGGCAGCTCCATGCGGCGGTCCCAGCGTTCCTGGCGGGGCGGTTTCGGGGGCCTTTCGCTCATCGGATCAGGATCTCCCGGGGCCGCTTCCCTCGCCCCGCCGACACGTTCCGAACGGGCGACGCAATATGCTGCACAGCATGACGACTGAGCCGGAGCAGCAGATCGGGGTGGGGGCGCCGGACGCGTTCCAGCGTCTGTGGACGCCCCACCGGATGGCGTACATCCAGGGGGAGAACAAGCCGACCGGGCCGGGCGCCGACGACGGCTGCCCGTTCTGTTCGATCCCGTCGAAGTCGGACGAGGACGGGCTGGTGATCGCCCGGGGCGCGAGCGTGTACGCGGTCCTCAACCTGTACCCGTACAACGGCGGGCACCTGATGGTCGTCCCGTACCGGCACGTCGCCGACTACACGGACCTGGACGCCGCGGAGACGGCCGAGCTGGCCGACTTCACCAAGCGGGCGATGATCGCTCTGCGGGCGGCGTCCGGCGCGCACGGCTTCAACATCGGCATGAACCAGGGCGCCGTGGCGGGCGCCGGGATCGCCGCGCACCTGCACCAGCACGTGGTGCCGCGCTGGGGCGGGGACACCAACTTCATGCCGGTCGTCGGCCACACCAAGGTGCTGCCGCAGCTGCTGGCCGACACCCGGAAGATGCTGGCCGACGCCTGGCCGGCCACCGTCTGAGCCGTCTTCTCCGTACGGCCCCGGGGCGCGCGCCCCGGGGCCGTACGCGTCGTTCCGCGGGGACGTCAGGCGTCGTAGACGTCGGCCTTCTTCGGGCCGGGCTCCTGCACGCCGCCGCCGAGCACGAGGGAGCGGTTGGTGAAGCGCTCGGTGTCGACGTTGTGCTCGTCGAGGAAGCGGATCGTCGCGGTGTGGACGGCGCGGAGCACGGGCGTGGCCATGCGGATGGCGTCGTCGGCCATGAAGCGGTTCTTCCAGAGCGGTCCGGCCCACACGTGCCGCAGGCCGAAGGGCTCGGGCAGCGTCATCTTGCCACCGAGGAAGTCCAGGACCGGCGGGTACCAGGTGAGCGGGGCGCGGACGGCGATCCGGACGATGTCGTCGGTGCCGAGCAGCGGCTGCGGGATCTCCTTGGTCTCCCAGAAGCGGACGGTCTTGGAGACCTCCTTGGTCTTCGCCTTGGGCTTGGTGGTGAAGAGGCCGTGGACGGGGCCGAGGGCGTGGCCGGTGACCTCGATGCGCAGGGTGTGGTGGAGCGAGGTGACGGTGACCATCATGGTCAGGACCACGTTGCCGTCCCAGAGCGTGAACTGGACGCCCAGGTAGTGGCGGTTGCCGGCGCCGAACTGCTGCTCGTTGCAGATCCGCTGTATCTCGTGCGGCTTGACCTGGTAGTGGACGATGTTGTCGCCCTCGGGGCGGCTGACCTCGTCGGCGCCCTCGCCGACCGGGGAGACGATCCAGTGCTTGACGGTCGGCTTGGGGAAGCCGGTCTTGAGGGAGCCGCGCTCCAGCAGGCTGAGCTGGTCGTGGATCTTGCGGACCAGGTCCCAGGCGCGGAAGTCGTGCATCTCGCGGCCGGCCACCGGGACCAGCTCCTCGGCGAGCGTCCAGCTGCCCCAGCGGGTGCCGAGGCCGAGGACGCCCTTGGGGCCGGCGTAGAAGACCACGTTGGACTGCTGCTCGGCGGAGAGCTTCTCCAGGTTGAGCCGGAGCTCCTCCGCGGACTTCTCGCCCGGGTCGGTGGGGACGGACTTGGGGACGTGGGCGCCGACGCCACCGCCGCTGAGCAGGCCGGTCCACCGCTCGCGGAGGTCCACCGCGGCGCTGACGCAGATCCGGCTCGCGAGGTACCAGCCGACGACCGGGGCGACGAGCATCGCCCGCAGGTAGTTGGGGAGCACTCCGTCGAAGGGGAGCTTGAGGAGGATCAGGACGGCGACGATGCCCGCCGCCCAGAGCAGGACGGTGCCGATGAGGCTGGTCCGCTTGTTCTCCTTGCCGGCGGCGGCGCGGCGCAGGTGGATCACGGCGAGCCAGAGCAGCAGCCCGGGCAGGAAGAGGAAGCCGCAGACGAAGGTGACGACGGTCAGCTTCGTGTCGCGGCGGCGGCGGATGTGGGTGGCGGCGAGGCAGTGCTCGACGATCGGCTGGGGCTCGGCGCCGAAGGACTGGATGAGGGCCTTGCGGCCGCCGCCGAGCATGCGGACCTGGACGGCCCGGGAGAAGGCCTCGCCGAGGTCGGGGCGGAAGAGCTTCTCCCACTTGCCCTTCTTGACCCCGGTCTTGTAGTGCTCGTTGTCGGCTTCCTTGATGGTCTCCAGGGGGCTGTCCCGGTACGCGGCCGAGGCCAGCGCGTTCGTCGCCCCGGTCAGGCCGCTGCCGCCCTGGAGCGGGATCTGTGCCCCCGGTCCGAAACCGTCGATCGCCACTTCCGCCCCCATCACCGCGAGTACCTGTGCGGGCCGTTCCCGACTGCCGAGCCCGGCACAGCCGCCGAGCTGGGCACCACAGCGTAACCGGGCGGCGTGCTATGCGTCACGGGCTGTGGACAACCCCGACCGGAACCCGCCCGCCCGGTTCGGACCGGGCGGGCGGAAACCGCTGTCGTCGCGTCAACTATGAGCGCTTTCCGGACTGTTCGCGGAGGCGTTCGGCGACCTGAGGGGGCATCGGTTCGTGCCGGACGTAGCTGCGGTCGAAGCGGCCCGTGCCGTGCGAGACGGACCGCAGGTCGATCGCGTACCGCCCGATCTCGATCTCCGGGACCTCGGCCCGGACGACCGTGCGGCCCTGCTCCGCCTGGTCGGTGCCGACGACCCGGCCGCGCCGTCCCGACAGGTCGCTCATCACGGCGCCGACGTACTCGTCGGGGACGAGCACCCGCACCTCCGCGACGGGCTCCAGGAGGTGGACCGGGACCTCGGCGGCCGCCTCGCGCAGGGCGAGCGCGCCGGCCGTCTGGAAGGCGGCGTCGGAGGAGTCCACCGAGTGGGCCTTGCCGTCCTTGAGGGTGACCCGGACGTCGACCAGCGGATGCCCGGCGGCGACGCCGCGCGCGGCCTGGGCCCGGACGCCCTTCTCGACGGAGCCGATGAACGGACGGGGCACCGCGCCGCCCACCACCTTGTCGACGAACTCGATGCCGCTGCCCGGCGGGAGCGGCTCGACGTCGATCTCGCAGATCGCGAACTGGCCGTGCCCGCCGGACTGTTTGACGTGCCGTCCGCGGCCGGAGGCGGCGGCGCCGAAGGTCTCGCGCAGCGGCACCCGGTACGGGACGGCGTCGACGCGCACCCCGTAGCGGCCGCGCAGCCGCTCCAGGACGACGTCCTGGTGGGCCTCGCCCAGGCACCACAGCACGACCTGGCCGGTGTCCTGGTTCTGTTCGAGGCGGAGGGTGGGGTCCTCGGCGACGAGTCTGGCGAGGCCCTGGGAGAGCCGGTCCTCGTCGGCCTTGCCGTGGGCCTCCACGGCGAGCGGGAGGAGCGGCTCGGGCATGGTCCAGGGGGTGATGAGGAGCGGGTCGTCCTTGGCGGAGAGGGTGTCGCCGGTCTCGGCGCGGCCGAGCCGGGCCACGCAGGCGAGGTCGCCGGCGACGCAGTGCGCCATGGGGCGCTGCTGCTTGCCGAAGGGGGAGGTGACGGCGCCGACCCGTTCGTCGACGTCGTGGTCCTCGTGGCCGCGGTCGGCCAGGCCGTGCCCGGAGACGTGCACGGTCTCGTCGGGGCGGAGCGTGCCGGAGAAGACCCGGACCAGCGAGATCCGGCCCTGGTAGGGGTCGGCGGCGGTCTTCACCACCTCGGCGACCAGCGGCCCGTCGGGGTCGCAGGCGAGCGGCGGGCGGGGTTCGCCGGAGGGGGTGGTGACGGAGGGCGGCTCGTGTTCCAGGGGGGAGGGGAAGCCGCGGGTGATGAGCTCCAGGAGCTCGACGGTGCCGAGGCCCTGCCCACCGCCGTCGGCGGCGGGGGCGGCGGCGAGCACGGGGTGGAAGCCGCCCCGGGCGACCGCCTTCTCCAGGTCGCCGACGAGGGTGTCGAAGTCGATCTCCTCGCCGCCCAGGTAGCGGTCCATGAGGGTCTCGTCCTCGCTCTCGGCGATGATCCCCTCGATGAGCCGGGCCCGCGCCGCGGCGATCGGCGCGCGGTCGCCGTCCTCGGGCGGCCGTTCGCTCCGGGCCCCCGTGGAGTAGTCGAAGACCCGCTCCGAGAGGAGGCCGATCAGTCCGGTGGCGGGGGCGTGGCCGTCGGAGCCCTCGGGGCCGTGCACCGGCAGGTAGAGGGGCAGCACGGCGTCGGGGTCGTCGGCGCCGAAGAGCCCGGCGCAGACCCCGGTGAGCTCCTCGAAGCCGGTGCGGGCGGTGTCGAGGTGGGTGACGACGATGGCGCGGGGCATGCCGACGGCCGCGCACTCCTCCCAGACCATCCGGGTCGAGGCGGCGACCGCGTCGGCCTCCTGGGCGGCCGAGACGACGAAGAGGGCCGCGTCCGCCGCGCGCAGACCGGCCCTCAGCTCCCCGACGAAGTCGGCGTATCCGGGGGTGTCGAGCAGATTGATCTTGAAGCCGTCCCAGCCGACCGGGACGAGGGAGAGCTGGACGGAGCGGTGCTGCCGGTGCTCGATCTCGTCGTAGTCGGAGACGGTCGCCCCGTCCTCGACCCTGCCGGGCCGGCCGAGCGCCCCGGCGGTCTGGGCCAGCGCCTCGACCAGCGTCGTCTTGCCCGAGCCGCTGTGGCCGACCAGCACCACGTTCCGTACCTCCGAGGGCCGGTCGGCCGTCGGTGCCCTGCCGGCGGCTCCGGCGGGGGTGTGCGCCTTGTCGCCCATGGTGGTCCTCCCGGCTGCGAGGCGGTGAGGGGAGCGGGCGCGGGGGAGCGGCGTCGCGGCGCCGTTCCGGCGGTGCCCGCGGGATGCTCCTTCGAGCTTTGCACCGACGCCGTGACGCGTCCATACGTCGTACGCCGGTGGGCCTCCAGGGGTACGGTGACGCGGCGGGGCGGGTGCGCTCCCGTGCGGCGTCACGCGCGTGGCTACGATGGGTGAGCCGGTGGTCATGGGACCGCGCGGCCCGCCGAAACCTCGGGAAGGCCATGCTGAACAAGTACGCGCGTGCGTTTTTTACGCGTGTCCTCACACCGTTCGCCGCGTTTCTGCTCCGCCGGGGCGTCAGCCCCGACGCCGTGACGCTGATCGGCACGGCGGGAGTGGTCGCCGGTGCGCTGGTCTTCTTCCCCAGGGGCGAGTTCTTCTGGGGGACGATCGTGATCACGCTCTTCGTCTTCTCCGACCTCGTCGACGGCAACATGGCCCGCCAGGCCGGGATCTCCAGCCGCTGGGGCGCCTTCCTCGACTCGACGCTCGACCGGGTCGCCGACGGGGCGATCTTCGGCGGCTTCGCCCTCTGGTACGCCGGCAAGGGCGACGACAACGTGCTGTGCGCGGTCTCGATCTTCTGCCTGGCGAGCGGCCAGGTGGTCTCGTACACCAAGGCGCGTGGCGAATCGATTGGCCTGCCGGTCGCGGTGAACGGCCTGATCGAGCGGGCCGAGCGACTGGTGATCTCGCTGGTCGCCGCCGGCCTCGCCGGACTGCACGCCTTCGGCGTGCCGAGGATCGACGTGCTGCTGCCGATCGCGCTGTGGATCGTCGCCGTCGGCTCGGCCGTGACCCTGGGGCAGCGGGTCGTGACGGTACGCAGGGAGTCGGCCGAGGCGGACGCCGCCGCGGCCGCCGGGGGGAGCGGGGCGGCATCGTGAGCACGCTGAAGGACAAGGTGGCCGACGGGCTCTACGGACTCGGCTGGGCCACCGTCAAGAAGCTCCCGGAGCCGGTGGCCAAGGCCCTCGGCCGGAAGATCGCCGACACCGTGTGGAAGCGCCGGGGCAAGGGCGTGCTGCGCCTGGAGGCCAACCTCGCGCGCGTGGTGCCCGACGCCACGCCCGAGCGGCTCGCCGAGCTGTCGAAGGCCGGCATGCGCTCGTACATGCGCTACTGGATGGAGTCCTTCCGGCTTCCCACCTGGAGCCGCGAGCGGGCCGCGAACAGCTTCTCGATCAAGGGCGAGCACGTCCTGAAGGACGCCATAGCCTCCGACCGGGGCGTGATCCTCGCCCTGCCGCACATGGGCAACTGGGACCTGGCCGGCGTGTGGGTGACCCGCGCGCTCGGCGTGCCCTTCACCACCGTCGCCGAGCGGCTCAAGCCCGAGTCGCTCTACGACCGCTTCGTCGCCTACCGCGAGTCGCTCGGCATGGAGGTGCTGCCGCACACCGGCGGCGCCGCCTTCGGGACGCTCGCCCGGCGGCTGCGCGCCGGCGGCCTGGTCTGCCTGGTCGCCGACCGGGACCTGTCCGCCTCCGGCGTCGAGGTCTCCTTCTTCGGCGAGGCCACCCGGATGCCCGCCGGACCGGCCATGCTCGCCCTCCAGACCGACGCGCTCCTCCTGCCGGTGACCCTCTGGTACGACGACACCGACGTCATGCGGGGACAGGTGCACGCGCCCGTGGAGCCGCCCGAGTCAGGTACCCGCGGCGAAAAGGCGTCCCTCATGACACAGGCCCTCGCCGACACCTTCGCCGGGGCCATCGCGGACCACCCGGAGGACTGGCACATGCTCCAGCGCCTCTGGCTGGCCGACCTGGAGGAGCGCACTTCGTGAGGATCGGAATCGTCTGCCCGTACTCCTGGGACGTACCGGGCGGCGTCCAGTTCCACATCCGCGACCTCGCGGAGCACCTGATCCGGCTCGGACACGAGGTCTCCGTCCTGGCCCCCGCCGACGACGAGACCCCGCTGCCGCCGTACGTCGTCTCCGCGGGCCGGGCCGTGCCCGTCTCGTACAACGGCTCGGTGGCCCGGCTCAGCTTCGGCTTCCTCTCCGCCGCGCGGGTGCGCCGCTGGCTGCACGACGGCACCTTCGACGTCGTCCACATCCACGAGCCGACCTCGCCCTCGCTGGGGCTGCTCACCTGCTGGGCGGCGCAGGGCCCGATCGTGGCCACCTTCCACACCTCGAACCCGCGCTCGCGGGCGATGCTCGCGGCGTACCCGATCCTCCAGCCGGCGCTGGAGAAGATCAGCGCCCGGATCGCGGTCAGCGAGTACGCGCGCCGGACGCTGGTGGAGCACCTCGGCGGCGACGCCGTCGTCATCCCCAACGGCGTCGACGTGGACTTCTTCGCCGGCGCCGAGCCGAAGGCGGAGTGGCAGGGCGAGACGCTGGGCTTCATCGGCCGCATCGACGAGCCCCGTAAGGGCCTGCCGGTCCTGATGAAGGCGCTGCCCCGGATCCTCACCGAACGCCCCGGCGCGCGGCTCCTGGTCGCCGGGCGCGGCGACGAGGAGGAGGCGGTGGCGTCGCTGCCGCGGGAGATGCGCTCCCGGGTGGAGTTCCTCGGCATGGTCAGCGACGAGGACAAGGCGCGGCTGCTGCGCAGCGTCGACGTGTACGTGGCGCCCAACACCGGCGGCGAGTCCTTCGGCATCATTCTCGTCGAGGCGCTGTCGGCCGGCGCGCCCGTCCTCGCCGCGGACCTGGACGCGTTCGCGCAGGTCCTGGACCAGGGCGCGGCCGGCGAGCTCTTCGCCAACGAGGACGCGGACGCGCTCGCGGACGCGGCGATCCGGCTCCTCGGCGACCCCGCGCGGCGCGCCGGACTGAGCGCCCGTGGCTCCGCGCACGTCCGGCGCTTCGACTGGGGCACGGTCGGCGCGGACATCCTGGCGGTGTACGAGACGGTGACCGACGGCGCGGCGGCCGTCGACACGGACGAGAAGACGGGCGGCCTCAGGGCCCGGCTGGGGCTGTAGGAGCCGGAGGTCCGGGCAGGCCCCGCCCGCGCGGACGGCGGGGTCCTTTGCCGGGCCCGGGCTTTCCGCGCCCGAACCCGTACCCGGCGCACGGCGCACGCGCGGTGCGGGTCCGGGCACGCGCGGTGCGGGTCCGGGCACGTGCGCGGAGGCACCCGCCGCGGTGCCGTTCCGTCGTGCCCACCCGTTCCGCCCCCAGCGGAACGCCTGCCCACCACGGGGGCGGAGGCGCACCCTGCTCGGATGATCCACGTCACGAGGCTCGACCTGGGCCACTTCGTCCGCCCCGCCGAGGAGTACGGCGGGCTCCACGCGCGCGTGGAGCCCGCCCTCGCCTACCTCGTCCGGCACCCCGGGGGCACGCTGCTCTTCGACACCGGCATGGGGGAGGGCTCGCCCGAGACCGACGCCCACTACCGGATCGTCCGCCGGCCCCTCGCCGTCCCGCCCGTCGAGGTCGACCTGCTGGTCAACTGCCACCTGCACTTCGACCACATCGGCGGCAACCAGCGCTTCCCCGGCACCCCCGCCCTCGTCCAGCGCGCCGAGCTCGCCACCGCGCGGGCGGGCGCGTACACCATCGACACCCTCCTGCCCGGCGTCGCCTGGACCGAGATCGACGGGGAGCACGAGATCGCCCCCGGGATCCTGGTCCTGCCGACGCCCGGGCACGTCGACGGCCACCAGTCGCTCCTCCTCGACCACGGCGACCGGCTGACGCTCCTCGCCGGGCAGGCGTACGACACGGCCGCCGACTTCGGGACGCCGTACCGGCCCTGGCTCGGGCGGCTCGCCGAGCGCGCGGACGGGCGTCCGGTCCGCGTCCTGTTCGCCCATGACCACGCCCACCGGGAAGGGGCGCCGCCTCCGCCCGGGTAGCCTGTGCGGTCGTGACCGAGACCCTGATCTGGACCGTCGTCGCGCTGATCCTCATCGGCGTCTACCTCAGCTGGACCGCCGGAAGGCTGGACCGCCTGCACACCCGCATCGACGCGGCCCGCGCCGCGCTCGACGCGCAGCTCCTGCGCCGCGCCTCGGTCACCCAGGAGCTGGCCACCTCCGGCGTCCTCGACCCGGCCGCCTCGATCGTCCTGTACGAGGCCGCGCACGCCGCCCGGCAGGCCGAGGAGGACCACCGGGAGGTCGCGGAGAGCGAGCTGAGCCAGGCGCTGCGCGCGGTCTTCGGCGAGCCGGAGCAGGTGGAGCTCGTACGGGAGGCGCCCGGTGGCGAGGAGGCCGCGGGGGAGCTGGCCGCCGCCGTCCGACGGGTCCCCATGGCCCGCCGCTTCCACAACGACGCGGTGCGGGCCGCCCGCGCGCTGCGCCGCCACCGCAAGGTCCGCTGGTTCCGTCTCGCGGGCCACGCGCCCTTCCCGATGGCCTTCGAAATGGACGACGAACCGCCGGTGGCCCTGGCTGATCGTCCGTCCTGAGCCCCTGCGGCCTCGGATTCCCGCGAAAAGGATCCACAGCCTGCGCATTGGCCCTTGCTGTGGACCGCTCGTGGACTGTTTCCTCGCTCTAGTCGTCAACGTCCCGTTGAACCCGTTGTCACGAGTGAGGTCCCCGTGTCCAGCTCCACCACCCCCCAGTCCCCCGAGACCGGCACCGCGCGCGTCAAGCGCGGCATGGCCGAGCAGCTCAAGGGCGGCGTGATCATGGACGTGGTCAACGCCGAGCAGGCGAAGATCGCCGAGGACGCCGGCGCCGTGGCCGTCATGGCCCTGGAGCGGGTCCCCGCGGACATCCGCAAGGACGGCGGCGTGGCCCGCATGTCCGACCCGAACATGATCGAGGAGATCATCGGCGCGGTCTCCATCCCGGTGATGGCCAAGTCCCGCATCGGCCACTTCGTCGAGGCCCAGGTCCTCCAGTCCCTCGGCGTCGACTACATCGACGAGTCCGAGGTCCTGACCCCGGCCGACGAGGTCAACCACTCCGACAAGTGGGCCTTCACGACCCCCTTCGTCTGTGGCGCCACCAACCTGGGCGAGGCCCTGCGCCGCATCGCCGAGGGCGCGGCCATGATCCGCTCCAAGGGCGAGGCCGGCACCGGCAACGTCGTCGAGGCCGTCCGCCACCTGCGCCAGATCAAGAACGAGATCGCCAAGCTGCGCGGCTTCGACAACAACGAGCTCTTCGCCGCCGCCAAGGAGCTGCGCGCCCCGTACGAGCTCGTCAAGGAGGTCGCCGAGCTCGGCAAGCTCCCCGTGGTCCTCTTCTCCGCCGGTGGCGTCGCCACCCCGGCCGACGCCGCCCTGATGCGCCAGCTCGGCGCCGAGGGCGTCTTCGTCGGCTCCGGCATCTTCAAGTCGGGCGACCCGGCCAAGCGCGCCGCCGCCATCGTGAAGGCCACCACCTTCTACGACGACCCGAAGATCATCGCGGACGCCTCCCGCAACCTCGGCGAGGCCATGGTCGGCATCAACTGCGACACCCTCCCCGAGTCCGAGCGCTACGCCAACCGGGGCTGGTAACCACCGATGAGCACCACCCCCGTGATCGGAGTCCTGGCCCTCCAGGGCGACGTCCGGGAGCACCTGATCGCCCTGGCCTCGGCGGACGCCGTGGCCAGGCCGGTCCGGCGCCCCGAAGAGCTCGCCGAGGTCGACGGCCTGGTCCTCCCCGGTGGCGAGTCCACCACCATCTCCAAGCTGGCCGTCCTCTTCGGCCTCATGGAGCCGATCCGCGAGCGGATCGCCGCGGGCATGCCGGTCTACGGCACCTGCGCCGGCCTGATCATGCTCGCCGACAAGATCCTCGACCCGCGCTCGGGCCAGGAGACCTTCGGCGGCATCGACATGATCGTGCGCCGCAACGCCTTCGGGCGGCAGAACGAGTCCTTCGAGGCCGGAGTCACCGTCGCGGGAGTGGACACCCCCGTCGAGGGCGTCTTCATCCGCGCCCCGTGGGTGGAGTCCGTCGGCGCCGGGGTCGAGGTGCTCGCCGAGCACGACGGCCACATCGTCGCCGTCCGCCAGGGCAAGGTCCTCGCGACCTCCTTCCACCCCGAGCTCACCGGTGACCACCGCGTCCACGAGCTCTTCGTGGACATGGTGCGCGCCGAACGGTGAGACGATCCCGGTAGGATCTCTGGGGTTCGTCCAAGAAGTTGGTTACGCGAAGGAGACAGGCAGATGTCCGGCCACTCTAAATGGGCTACGACGAAGCACAAGAAGGCCGTGATCGATGCCAAGCGCGGCAAGCTCTTCGCGAAGCTGATCAAGAACATCGAGGTCGCGGCCCGTACCGGCGGCGCCGACCTCGACGGTAACCCGACGCTGTTCGACGCCGTGCAGAAGGCGAAGAAGCAGTCGGTCCCGAACAAGAACATCGACTCGGCGCTCAAGCGCGGTGCGGGCCTCGAGGCCGGCGGCGCCGACTACGAGACGATCATGTACGAGGGCTACGGCCCGAACGGCGTCGCGGTGCTCATCGAGTGCCTCACCGACAACCGCAACCGCGCCGCCTCCGACGTGCGCGTCGCCATGACCCGCAACGGCGGTTCGATGGCCGACCCGGGCTCCGTCTCGTACCTGTTCAACCGCAAGGGCGTCGTCGTGCTCCCCAAGGGCGAGCGGTCCGAGGACGACATCCTGGAGGTCGTGCTCGACGCGGGCGCCGAGGAGGTCAACGACCTCGGCGAGTCCTTCGAGGTCATCAGCGAGGCCACCGACATGGTCGGGGTGCGCACCGCGCTCCAGGAGGCCGGCATCGACTACGACTCAGCCGACTCCAGCTTCGTCCCGACCATGCAGGTCGAGCTCGACGAGGAGGGCGCGCGCAAGATCTTCAAGCTGATCGACGCGCTGGAGGACAGCGACGACGTGCAGAACGTCTTCGCCAACTTCGACGTCAGCGACGAGGTCATGGAGAAGATCGACGCCTGAGCGGCACCTTCGCGGCAGCGGGCCGACGGGGACACACCCCGTCGGCCCGCTGCGTTGTCAGTGGCAGCCGATAGCCTGCACGAATGGCTGATCGAAGGAAGGGGGGCGGCATGCGCGTACTGGGAGTGGACCCGGGGCTCACCCGGTGTGGTGTCGGCGTGGTCGAGGGCGTCGCCGGACGGCCGCTCACCATGCTCGGGGTCGGCGTGGTCCGCACCCCCGCCGATGCCGACATCGGTCAGCGCCTCGTCGGCATCGAGCGCGGCATCGAGGAGTGGATCGACCGCTTCCAGCCCGAACTGGTCGCCGTGGAGCGGGTGTTCAGCCAGCACAACGTCCGTACGGTGATGGGCACCGCCCAGGCCAGCGCGGTCGCCATGCTCTGCGCCTCCCGGCGCGGCATCCCCGTCGCCCTGCACACCCCCAGCGAGGTCAAGGCCGCCGTCACCGGCTCCGGCCGCGCCGACAAGGCCCAGGTCGGCGCCATGGTCACCCGGCTGCTCCGGCTCTCCGCGCCGCCCAAGCCGGCCGACGCGGCCGACGCCCTCGCCCTCGCCATCTGCCACATCTGGCGCGCCCCCGCCCAGAACCGCCTCCAGCAGGCCGTCGCCCTGCACACCTCGAAAGGCCGCACGTCATGATCGCCTTCGTCAGCGGCCCGGTGGCCGCCCTCGCCCCCACGACCGCCGTCGTCGAGGTCGGCGGGGTCGGCATGGCCGTCCAGTGCACGCCGAACACCCTGGCCGGCCTCCGCCTCGGCGAGCACGCCCGGCTCGCCACCTCCCTCGTCGTCCGGGAGGACTCGCTCACCCTGTACGGCTTCGCCGACGACGACGAGCGCCAGGTCTTCGAGCTGCTCCAGACCGCCAGCGGCGTGGGACCCCGGCTCGCCCAGGCCATGCTCGGCGTGCACAGCCCGGACGCGCTGCGCCTCGCCGTCTCCACCGGCGACGAGAAGGCGCTGACCGCCGTCCCCGGCATCGGCAAGAAGGGCGCCCAGAAGCTCCTCCTGGAGCTGAAGGACAAGCTCGGCCAACCCCTCGGCAGCAGCGGACTCGTCGGCCAGCAGCGTGCCGTCGCCACCGGGCCCGCCCCCTGGACCGAGCAGCTGGCCGCCGCCCTCGTCGGCCTGGGCTACGCGAGCCGCGAGGCCGAGGAGGCCGTCGCCGCCGTCACCCCGCAGGCCGAGGCCGCGCTCGCCGAGACCGGCTCCGCGCCCGTGCCCCAGCTGCTGCGCGCCGCCCTCCAGACGCTCAACCGCGCCCGCTGACCGCCGCGGACCCTCCCCGTACGAAGGAAGACACCACCGTGAACTGGGACGACGAGACGGCATCCGCCCACGAGGAGCGGATCGTCGGCGCCGCCGCCGAGGGCGACGACCAGGCCGTCGAGGCCGCCCTGCGCCCCAAGGACCTCGGCGAGTTCATCGGCCAGGAGAAGGTCCGCCAGCAGCTCGACCTCGTCCTCAGGGCCGCCCGGCAGCGCGGCGCCACCGCCGACCACGTGCTGCTCTCCGGTGCCCCGGGTCTCGGCAAGACCACCCTGTCGATGATCATCGCCGCGGAGATGAACGCGCCGATCAGGATCACCTCCGGCCCCGCCATCCAGCACGCCGGCGACCTCGCGGCGATCCTCTCCTCCCTCCAGGAGGGCGAGATCCTCTTCCTCGACGAGATCCACCGGATGTCCCGGCCCGCCGAGGAGATGCTCTACATGGCGATGGAGGACTTCCGCGTCGACGTCATCGTCGGCAAGGGCCCCGGCGCCACCGCCATCCCCCTCGACCTGCCGCCCTTCACCCTGGTCGGCGCCACCACCCGGGCCGGCCTGCTGCCGCCCCCGCTCCGCGACCGCTTCGGCTTCACCGCCCACATGGAGTTCTACGAGCCGCACGAGTTGGAGCGGGTCGTGGTCCGTTCCGCTGGCCTCCTCGACGTGACCATCGACCCGGCCGGCGCCGCCGAGATCGCCGGCCGCTCCCGCGGCACCCCGCGCATCGCCAACCGGCTGCTGCGCCGGGTCCGCGACTACGCCCAGGTGAGGGCCGACGGAGTGATCACCCGGGACATCGCCGGCGCGGCCCTCGGTGTGTACGAGGTCGACAGCCGCGGCCTCGACCGCCTCGACCGGGCGGTCCTGGAGGCGCTGCTGAAGCTCTTCGGCGGCGGCCCCGTCGGACTCTCGACCCTCGCCGTCGCCGTGGGCGAGGAGCGCGAGACCGTCGAGGAGGTCGCCGAGCCCTTCCTCGTACGGGAGGGACTGCTGGCCCGTACGCCCCGTGGCCGGGTGGCCACGCCGGCGGCATGGACCCACCTCGGACTGGTTCCGCCGCAGGCAGCGGGCCCGGCGGGGGCCCCCGGCGGGACGGGATCCGGACAACAGGGGCTCTTCGGCGCCTGAGGCCGCTGTGACGGATGGGTGACGGCGCGGAGTATCGCCCGACGAGGAACCACGGTGCCATGCTGGGCGTTGTTCCATCGATGCGGACTCGCCTAGACTCCGCCGATGCCGCCCTTTCCGGTCGGCGTACCCACCCCCGAAGATCAGGCCGCGGGTTCTCCGTGACCGTGCGAAGGATTTCCGTCCCGTGAATAACATCGGCATGCTCCTCCCGTTCATCGTGCTCATCGGGGCGATGTTCCTGATGACCCGCTCGGCCAAGAAGAAGCAGGCGCAGGCGGCGGAGATGCGCAACCAGATGCAGCCCGGCACCGGCGTACGCACGATCGGGGGAATGTACGCCACCGTCAAGGAGATCCAGGACGAGTCCGTCCTGCTGGAGGTCGCGCCCGGCGTCCACGCCGTCTACGCGAAGAACGCCATCGGCGCGGTCCTCGACGACGCCGAGTACAACCGGATCGTCCACGGCGACACCGAGGACGAGGGCGCCGCCGACTCCGAGACCGTCGTCCCGGACGACGCCTCCTCGCTGACCGACTCCGCCGACGAGGCCCCCAAGGCCGACCTGACGAAGAAGTCGGACGCGGCCGAGGGCGAGAAGGACGGCAAGACCGACGGCGAGACCGAGGCGAAGTAACGCGCACCCGGCATCGCGGCCGACGCCCACCGGCGTCGGCGCGGCCGGGCACGGTCCGACGTCTGCGGGGGATGGTCCCCACACACACTTCGTGGCCTCCGTGCGCCCACCCGGCGCCCGGACGGTTTGGACAGGGAGAAACGACAGGTGGCAGCACCGAAGAAGGGCCGAGGGCCGGCGGGGGGACAGAGCCGGCCTGGACGCGCCCTGGCTTTCATTCTGATCGCCATGGTCGCGCTCACCGGCGGCATGTTCTGGTCGGGGCACACCACCCCGCGCCTCGGCATCGACCTCGCCGGCGGCACGTCGATCACGCTCAAGGCCAAGGCCGAGCCCGGCCAGGAGTCCGCGGTCAACGAGACCAACATGAACACGGCCGTCGGCATCATCGAGCGCCGTGTCAACGGTCTCGGCGTCTCCGAGGCCGAGGTCCAGACGCAGGGCCGCGAGAACATCATCGTCAACATCCCCAAGGGGACGAACGAGAAGCAGGCCCGCGAGCAGGTCGGTACCACCGCCCAGCTCTACTTCCGGCCCGTTCTCACCGTCGCGGCCGCCTCGCCCGAGGCCGCGCCGACGGCGACCCCCTCGGGCTCGGCCACGCCGAAGCCTTCCGCGTCCGCCTCGGTGGGCGAGAAGAAGTCGGCCACCCCGACCGCCACCGCCTCCACCCAGGGCCGTGCCCTCTCCGAGGCCCTCAAGGCCCCGAACGCCACCGGCACGCCCACTCCCACCGGCTCCGCCACCGGCACGCCGAAGGCGACCGCCACGCCGAAGGCGAGCGGAACCCCGCAGGCGACCCCGCCCGCCGACGCCGCCACCGCCGCGCTCCAGCAGAAGTTCACCACGCTGAACTGCCTGGACCCCAAGCAGCGCACCGCCGCCGCGGCGGGCACCAAGCCCGCCGACACCATCGTCGCCTGTGGCAAGAACGCGATCGACCAGTGGGAGAAGTACCTCCTCGGTCCCGCCGAGGTCGAGGGCCGTGACGTCGACGGCGCCAAGGCCGCCATCGACCAGCAGAGTGGTCAGTGGATCGTGGACATGGAGTTCACGGACGCCGGCTCGAAGAAGTTCCAGGCGATCACCAGCAAGCTGTCGCAGCAGAGCGAGCCGCAGAACCAGTTCGCGATCGTCCTCGACGGCGAGGTCGTCTCGGCGCCCCGCGTCCAGACCACGCTGAGCGCCAACGCGCAGATCTCCGGCAGCTTCAACCAGCAGTCCGCCCAGGACCTGGGCAACATCCTCGCCTACGGTGCCCTGCCGCTCTCCTTCGACACCCAGAGCGTCGACACCGTCACCGCCGCCCTCGGCGGCGACCAGCTGGAGGCCGGCCTCATCGCCGGCGCGATCGGCCTGGCGCTGGTCATCATCTACCTGGTGGTCTACTACCGGGGCCTGTCGTTCATCGCGATCCTCAGCCTCGGCGTCTCCGCCCTGCTCACCTACGTGATCATGGCCCTGCTCGGCCCGGCCATCGGCTTCGCGCTGAACCTGCCGGCCGTCTGCGGCGCCATCGTCGCCATCGGCATCACCGCGGACTCGTTCATCGTGTACTTCGAGCGCATCCGCGACGAGATCCGCGAGGGCCGCACCCTGCGTCCGGCCGTCGAGCGCGCCTGGCCGCGCGCCCGCCGCACCATCCTGGTCTCCGACTTCGTGTCGTTCCTCGCCGCCGCGGTGCTCTTCATCGTCACCGTCGGCAAGGTCCAGGGCTTCGCGTTCACGCTCGGCCTGACCACCCTGCTCGACGTCGTCGTGGTGTTCCTCTTCACCAAGCCGGTGATGACGCTGCTCGCCCGCACGAAGTTCTTCGGCAACGGCCACAAGTGGTCCGGTCTGGACCCGAAGCGCCTGGGCGCCAAGCCGCCGCTGCGCCGCGCCCGCCGTACCACCGCCCCCGTCGACCCGAAGGAGGCGTGAGATGTCGAAGCTCGGAGATCTCGGCGCCCGGCTCCACCGAGGTGAGGTCGGCTACGACTTCATCGGCAACCGCAAGATCTGGTACGGCCTGTCCATCCTGATCACCATCACGGCCATCGTCGCCCTGGCCGTCCGCGGCCTCAACATGGGCATCGAGTTCCAGGGCGGCGCGGTCTTCACCACCCCGAAGACGGACGTCACCGTCAGCCAGGCCACGGAGTACGCGGAGGAGGCCTCCGGCCACGACGCGATCGTCCAGCAGCTCGGCAACGGCTCCCTGCGCATCCAGGTCGGCGGTCTCGACACCGAGCAGTCCGACCAGGTCCGCACCGAGCTGGCGAAGGACCTGAACGTCTCCGAGGACAAGATCGCCGCCGAGCTGGTCGGCCCCAGCTGGGGTGAGCAGATCGCCAACAAGGCGTGGACCGGCCTCGGCGTCTTCATGATCCTCGTGGTGATCTACCTGGCCATCGCCTTCGAGTGGAGAATGGCCGTCGCGGCGCTGATCGCGCTGATCCACGACCTCACGATCACGGTCGGCATCTACTCGCTGGTCGGCTTCGAGGTCACCGTCGGCACGGTCATCGGTCTGCTGACCATCCTCGGCTACTCGCTGTACGACACCGTCGTCGTCTTCGACTCCCTCAAGGAGCAGACGAAGGACATCACGAAGCAGACCCGCTTCACCTACAGCGACCTGGCCAACCGCTCGATCAACGGCACCCTGGTCCGCTCGATCAACACCACCGTCGTGGCGCTGCTGCCCGTCGCGGGCCTGCTCTTCATCGGTGGCGGCGTCCTCGGCGCCGGCATGCTGAACGACATCTCGCTGTCGCTCTTCGTCGGTCTGGCCGCCGGCGCCTACTCCTCGATCTTCATCGCCACCCCGCTCGTCGCCGACCTCAAGGAGCGCGAGCCGGCGATGAAGGCGCTGAGGAAGCGCGTCCTGGCCAAGCGCGACTCCGCCGCCGCCCGCGGCGAGGACGGCCTGGACGACGGCACCGACGCGGGCGAGGCCGCGGTCGTCGGACCGCGCGCCGCCCGCCGCGGCCGCGCCGAGGAGCGCCGAGGATGACCGCCGGGGCCCAGGACGTGACCGACCTGCTGCTCAGCCGGATCCGCGACGTCCCCGACTACCCGAAGCCGGGCGTGCTGTTCAAGGACATCACGCCGCTGCTCGCGGACCCGGAGGCGTTCACCGCCCTCACCGACGCCCTCGCCGCACTGTGCTCCGCGCACGGCGCGACGAAGATCGTCGGCCTGGAGGCGCGCGGCTTCATCCTCGCGGCACCGGTCGCCGTCCGCGCGGGCCTGGGCTTCATCCCGGTGCGCAAGGCCGGCAAGCTGCCCGGGGCCACGCTCCGGCAGGCGTACGAGCTGGAGTACGGCACCGCCGAGATCGAGGTGCACGCCGAGGACCTGGCCGCGGGCGACCGAGTCATGGTCATCGACGACGTCCTCGCCACCGGCGGCACCGCCGAGGCCTCCATCGGGCTGATCCGCCGCGCCGGCGCCGAGGTGGCCGGCGTGGCGGTCCTCATGGAACTGGGCTTCCTCCCGGGCCGTGCCCGTCTGGAACCCGCCCTCCAGGGCGCTCCGCTCACCGCGCTCATCCGGGTGTGAGGCACGAGGAAGCACGACCGCCGGTCCGATGACGGGCCACGTCAGGGGCGCCCCGGGAATTCCCGGGGCGCCCCTCGTGTTTGCCTCGGTACGCCCCACGGGGCCGGTGCGTGCCGGGCGTCGCGAGCCCGGCAGGATCCGGAAGGGACGGCCCGGTCGCGGTCCCCGGCTCCCCGTCCGTCCCCCGGGCGCGTGAGCACGGCGCGGCGTGGCTCGATACGATGGGCTCTCCGGGCCTGACCGGGGGACCCGGAACCTCCCCCAGACCCCGTCCGGGGGGACCCCAGAGGAGCGCTCTTTGCCAGACGAGGCCCAGTCTCTCTCCGCCGCGCAGCCCGACCCCAAGGCCGACCAGGCCGCGCAGGGGTCCGGCACGCCCCAGGACAAGCCCGCGGAGAACAGGCCGAAGCCTGCTGCGCCCGCTCCGGCACCGGCGCCAAGCCGCTCCGGCGGCTCCTCCAACCGGGTGCGCGCCCGCCTCGCCCGGCTCGGAGTGCAGCGCTCGTCGCCGTACAACCCGGTCCTCGAACCCCTGCTGCGGATCGTCCGCTCCAACGACCCCAAGATCGAAACGGCCACTTTGCGCCAGATCGAGCGGGCCTACCAGGTCGCGGAGCGCTGGCACCGGGGACAGAAGCGCAAGAGCGGCGACCCGTACATCACCCACCCGCTCGCCGTCACCACCATCCTCGCCGAGCTCGGCATGGACCCGGCGACGCTGATGGCGGGCCTCCTCCACGACACCGTCGAGGACACCGAGTACGGCCTGGAGGACCTGCGCCGCGACTTCGGCGACCAGGTCACGCTCCTCGTCGACGGCGTCACCAAGCTCGACAAGGTCAGGTTCGGCGAGGCCGCGCAGGCCGAGACCGTCCGCAAGATGGTCGTCGCCATGGCCAAGGACCCCCGGGTCCTCGTCATCAAGCTCGCCGACCGCCTGCACAACATGCGCACCATGCGCTACCTCAAGCGGGAGAAGCAGGAGAAGAAGGCCCGCGAGACGCTGGAGATCTACGCCCCGCTGGCGCACCGGCTGGGCATGAACACCATCAAGTGGGAGCTGGAGGACCTCGCCTTCGCGATCCTCTACCCCAAGATGTACGACGAGATCGTCCGGCTCGTCGCCGAGCGCGCCCCCAAGCGGGACGAGTACCTCGCCATAGTGACCGACGAGGTCCAGACCGACCTCCGCGCCGCCCGCATCAAGGCGACCGTCACCGGCCGCCCCAAGCACTACTACAGCGTCTACCAGAAGATGATCGTCCGCGGCCGTGACTTCGCGGAGATCTACGACCTGGTCGGCATCCGCGTCCTCGTGGACACCGTCCGCGACTGCTACGCGGCCCTCGGCACCGTCCACGCGCGATGGAACCCGGTCCCCGGCCGGTTCAAGGACTACATCGCGATGCCGAAGTTCAACATGTACCAGTCGCTGCACACGACGGTCATCGGCCCCAACGGCAAGCCCGTCGAGCTGCAGATCCGCACCTTCGACATGCACCGCCGCGCCGAGTACGGCATCGCCGCGCACTGGAAGTACAAGCAGGAGGCCGTCGCCGGCGCCTCGAAGGTGCGCACCGACGTGCCGAAGAACACCGGCAAGGACGACCACCTCAACGACATGGCGTGGCTGCGCCAGCTGCTCGACTGGCAGAAGGAGACCGAGGACCCGGGCGAGTTCCTGGAGTCCCTCCGCTTCGACCTCTCGCGCAACGAGGTCTTCGTCTTCACGCCCAAGGGCGACGTCATCGCGCTGCCCGCCGGCGCCACCCCGGTCGACTTCTCCTACGCGGTCCACACCGAGGTCGGCCACCGCACGATAGGGGCGCGGGTGAACGGGCGGCTCGTGCCGCTCGAGTCCACCCTCGACAACGGCGACCTGGTCGAGGTCTTCACCTCCAAGGCCGCCGGCGCCGGACCCTCCCGCGACTGGCTGGGCTTCGTCAAGTCCCCGCGCGCCCGCAACAAGATCCGCGGCTGGTTCTCCAAGGAGCGCCGCGACGAGGCCATCGAGCAGGGCAAGGACGCCATCGCGCGGGCCATGCGCAAGCAGAACCTGCCGATCCAGCGGATCCTCACCGGCGACTCCCTCGTCACCCTCGCCCACGAGCTGCGCTACACCGACATCTCCTCGCTGTACGCGGCGATCGGCGAGGGCCATGTCACCGCCCAGTCGATCGTGCAGAAGCTGGTGCAGGCGCTCGGCGGCGAGGAGGCCGCCACCGAGGACATCGCCGAGACCGCCCCGCCGACCCGCGGCCGCTCCAAGCGGCGCTCCAACGCCGACCCGGGCGTGGTCGTCAAGGGCGTCGAGGACGTGTGGGTCAAGCTGGCCCGCTGCTGCACCCCGGTGCCCGGCGACCCGATCATCGGCTTCGTCACCCGCGGCAGCGGCGTCTCCGTCCACCGCAGCGACTGCGTCAACGTCGACTCGCTCTCCCGGGAGCCGGAGCGGATCCTGGAGGTCGAGTGGGCCCCGACCCAGTCCTCGGTCTTCCTGGTCGCCATCCAGGTCGAGGCGCTGGACCGCTCCCGGCTCCTCTCGGACGTCACCCGGGTCCTCTCGGACCAGCACGTCAACATCCTCTCGGCGGCCGTCCAGACCTCCCGGGACCGGGTGGCCACCTCCCGCTTCACCTTCGAGATGGGCGACCCCAAGCACCTGGGGCACGTCCTCAAGGCGGTCCGGGGCGTCGAGGGCGTGTACGACGTCTACCGCGTGACCAGCGCGCGGCGCCCGTAGCCGTACGGGGTACGAGGAAGGGCCCCCGGCGTGTGCCGGGGGCCCTTCCCGTGTCCGTACGACGGCGAGGTCAGCCGCCGAACTCCTCCAGGCCCTTCAGCGCCTGGTCGAGCAGGGCCTGGCGGCCCTCCAGCTCCTTGGCGAGCTTGTCGGCCTTGGCGTCGTTGCCCGCCGCCCGGGCCGCGTCGATCTGCTTGCGCAGCTTCTCGACGGCGTCCTGGAGCTGGCCGGTCAGACCCGCGGCACGCGCGCGTGCCTCCGGGTTGGTGCGGCGCCACTCGGCCTCCTCGGCCTCCTGGATCGCCCGCTCCACCGTGTGCATCCGGCCCTCCACCTTCGGGCGGGCGTCGCGCGGCACGTGGCCGATGGCCTCCCAGCGCTCGTTGAGGGAGCGGAAGGCGGCGCGGGCGGCCTTCAGGTCCGTCACCGGGAGCAGCTTCTCGGCCTCGTCGGCGAGCTCCTCCTTCAGCGTCAGGTTCTCGGTCTGCTCCGCGTCCCGCTCGGCGAAGACCCCGGAGCGGGCCGCGAAGAAGACGTCCTGGGCGCCGCGGAAGCGGTTCCACAGGTCGTCCTCGTGCTCGCGCTGCGCGCGACCGGCGGCCTTCCAGTCGGACATCAGCTCGCGGTAGCGGGCCGCGGTCGTGCCCCAGTCGGTCGAGTTCTGGAGCGCCTCGGCCTCGGCGACCAGACGCTCCTTCGCCTTCCGCGCGTCCTCGCGCTGCGAGTCGAGCTGGGCGAAGTGGGCCTTGCGGCGCTTGGAGAAGGCCGAGCGGGCGTGCGAGAAGCGGTGCCACAGCTCGTCGTCGGACTTCCGGTCGAGCCGGGGGAGGCCCTTCCAGGTGTCCACGAGCGCCCGCAGCCGCTCGCCGGCGACCCGCCACTGCTCGCTCTGCGCCAGCTCCTCCGCCTCGGTGACCAGGGCCTCCTTGGCGGAGCGCGCCTCGTCGGCCTGCTTGGCCTTCTGCGCCTTGCGCTCCTCGCGGCGCGAGTCCACGGACTCCACGAGCTTGTCCAGACGGGCGGAGAGCGCGGCCAGGTCGCCGACGACGTGGTGCTCGTCGACCTGGTGCCGGATGTGCTCGATCGCCGTCTGGGCGTCCTTCGCCGAGAGGTCGGTGGTCTTCACCCGCTTCTCGAGGAGGCCGATCTCGACAACCAGGCCCTCGTACTTGCGCTCGAAGTAGGCCAGAGCCTCCTCGGGAGTGCCCGCCTGCCAGGATCCGACGACCTTCTCACCCTCGGCCGTCCGCACGTACACGGTGCCCGTCTCGTCGACACGGCCCCACGGGTCGCTGCTCACAGCGCCTCCTCACCATGATGCCCTCGTGGGTGGTGACCCCCGGGCATCGTCCACAGTTCCTGGGCGGGCCTCGCCCGCCTTCGCCGCGCGGCCGACGGATCGGACCACGCCGCACAACGCCAATCTAGGCGAACGGCGGCCCGGCTGTCCGCACTCAGCGCGACCGAAATTCCACGGTCACGTGCGTGCGGACGTCCGGGCCGCCGTCGCGTCCGTCACCCCGCGTCACTTCGCGGAGACGGTCGCCTTCTCGATGGTGACCGGCTTCTTCGGGGCCCCGTCGCCCTGGCCGCCCTCGGCCCCGGCGGCGCCGACCTTCTGCACCGCCGCCAGACCGGCCGCGTCGATCGTGCCGAAGGGGGTGTACTGCGGAGGCAGCTTCGAGTCCTTGTAGACGAGGAAGAACTGCGAGCCGCCGGTGCCCGGCTGCCCGGTGTTGGCCATGGCGACCGTGCCGGCCTTGTACGTCACCTTGCCGTCGGCGCCCGCCGTGCCCAGGGCGGCGAGGTTCTCGTCCGGGATGGTGTAGCCGGGGCCGCCCATGCCGGTGCCCTCCGGGTCGCCGCACTGGAGGACGAAGATCCCGGCGGTGGTGAGCCGGTGGCACTTGGTGCCGTCGAAGTACTTCTTGTCGGCGAGGTGCTTGAAGGAGTTCACCGTGCGCGGGGTCTTCGCCGCGTCCATGGTGACCGTGATGTCGCCCTCGTTGGTCGCCAGGGACATGGCGTAGGTGCCCTGGGGCTCGATGGCCATCTTCGGCTCGCCGCCGGCCGTCTCCTCGGTGTTCTTGGCGTCGTCGCCGAGGAACTGCACGGAGGCGTAGACCGCTCCGCCCGCCGCGAGCACCACCGCGAGGGAGGCGGCGATCACGGTGGTACGGCGTTTGGCCTTGCGCTGCGCCTCCGCCCGTCGCTGCTGCTGGCGCGCGTACTTGTCCCTGGCGAGCTGCCGCCGCCGCTGATCGCTGGTGACCACGGGGTCCGCTCCTTGTCGGTCGTGTGTTCCTGTCCTGGCCGGATGTGCCCGTACCGTATACGGGTTGGCTGTGGAATACGCAGCGCCGGTAGGCTCTGATCTGCTGCATTCCGCAAGGCCGCAGTCATCTGCCGGACGACACAGAAGGACGATCGTGCTGATTGCCGGGTTCCCCGCCGGGGCCTGGGGCACCAACTGTTACGTGGTCGCCCCCGCCGCAGGCGAGGAGTGCGTCATCATCGACCCGGGCCACCAGGCCGCCCAGGGAGTCGAGGAGACGCTGAGGAAGCATCGGCTCAAGCCCGTCGCGGTGGTCCTCACACATGGCCACATCGACCACGTCGCCTCCGTCGTCCCGGTCTGCGGCGCCCATGGCGTACCGGCGTGGATCCACCCCGCCGACCGGTACATGATGAGCGACCCGGAGAAGGCCCTCGGCCGCTCCATCGGGATGCCCCTCATGGGCGAGCTGACCGTGGGCGAGCCGGACGACGTGCACGAGCTCACCGACGGCGCCGAGCTGAGGCTCGCCGGCATGGACTTCTCCGTCGCGCACGCGCCCGGTCATACCAAGGGGTCGGTGACCTTCCGGACGCCGGAGACCACGGAGATCCCCTCCGTGCTCTACTCCGGCGACCTGCTGTTCGCCGGCTCCATCGGACGCACCGACCTGCCCGGCGGTGACATGGCCGAGATGCTCGAGTCGCTGACCCGCGTGGTCCTGCCGCTCGACAACTCGACCGTCGTCCTGTCCGGCCACGGTCCCCAGACGACCATCGGCCAGGAGCGCGCCACCAACCCGTATCTGCGGCAGGTGGCCTCCGGCCTCGGGAGCGCGGACGCTCCCCGACGAGGAATGTGACGAGACTTCCGTGAGCACCTTTCAGGCCCCCAAGGGCACGTACGACCTGATCCCGCCCCGTTCCGCCGTGTTCCTGGCGGTCCGGGACGCGATCTCCACCCAGGTGAGGAACGCGGGCTACGGCTACGTCGAGACCCCCGGCTTCGAGGACGTGAACCTCTTCGCCCGCGGCGTCGGCGAGTCCACCGACATCGTCACCAAGGAGATGTACACCCTCACCACGAAGGGCGGCGACCAGCTCGCCCTCCGCCCCGAGGGCACCGCCTCCGTGCTGCGCGCGGCCCTCCAGGCCAACCTGCACAAGCAGGGCAACCTGCCGGTCAAGCTCTGGTACTCGGGCTCGTACTACCGCTACGAGCGCGCCCAGGCGGGCCGCTACCGCCACTTCTCGCAGGTCGGCGCCGAGGCGATCGGCTCCGAGGACCCGGCGCTCGACGCCGAGCTGATCATCCTCGCCGACCAGGCGTACCGCGCCCTCGGCCTGCGCCAGTACCGCATCCTGCTGAACTCGCTCGGCGACAAGGAGTGCCGCCCCGTCTACCGCGAGGCCCTGCAGTCCTTCCTGCGCGGCCTCGACCTCGACGAGGAGACCCTGCGCCGCGCCGAGATCAACCCGCTGCGGGTCCTCGACGACAAGCGCGCCGACGTGCAGAAGCAGCTCGTCGACGCGCCGCTGCTCCGCGACTACCTGTGCGACGCCTGCAAGGCGTACCACGAGCAGGTCCGCGAGCTGATCACCGCCGCCGGCGTGGTCTTCGAGGACGACCTCAAGCTGGTCCGCGGCCTCGACTACTACACCCGGACCACCTTCGAGTTCGTCCACGACGGCCTCGGCTCCCAGTCCGCGGTCGGCGGCGGCGGCCGCTACGACGGCCTCTCCGAGATGATCGGCGGCCCCGCGCTGCCGTCCGTCGGCTGGGCCCTCGGCGTGGACCGCACCGTCCTCGCGCTGGAGGCGGAGGGCGTCGAGCTGGACCTCCCCGCGACCACCAGCGTCTTCGCCGTGGCGATCGGCGAGGAGGCGCGCCGCGTCCTCTTCGGCAAGGTCACCGAGCTGCGCAGGGCCGGTGTCGCGGCCGACTTCTCCTTCGGCGGCAAGGGCCTCAAGGGGGCCATGAAGGACGCCAACCGCTCCGGCGCCCGTCTCGCCCTCGTCGCCGGCGAGCGCGACCTCGCCGAGGGAGTGGCCCAGCTCAAGGACATGGAGTCCGGCGAGCAGCGCGCGGTCGCCCTGGACGAGGTCCTGGACGCCGTCCGCGGTCTGCTCGGCTGACCGCCCGTACCCGGGGAGGGCCCGGTCCGCCTTGGGGCGGCCGGGCCCTTCCTTATGCCCCGCGAACGGCCGATGGCGTACGCCTTGTTGCAGAATGGCCGGGCGACCAGGCCCGCGAGCGAGGGAAAAGGACAGCATGACGAAAGCCGACACGGAGCCGACGGGGACCATCGGCGCGAGCAGGGGGCTCGCCTGGCTCCTGGTGATCACCGGAGCGGCCGGGCTGCTCGCCGCCTGGGTCATCACCCTCGACAAGTTCAAGCTCCTGGAGGACCCGAACTTCGTCCCGGGGTGCAGCCTCAACCCCATCGTGTCCTGCGGGAACATCATGAAGAGCGAGCAGGCCTCGGTCTTCGGCTTCCCCAACCCCATGCTCGGCCTGGTCACCTACGGCATGGTGGTCGCGATCGGCGTCGGCCTCCTCGCCGGCGCCCGCTACCGCCGCTGGTACTGGCTCGGCCTCAACGCCGGCACCCTCTTCGGCGTCGGCTTCTGCACCTGGCTGATGCAGCAGTCCCTGTACGAGATCAACTCGCTCTGCCTGTGGTGCTGCCTCGCCTGGGTCGCCACCATCGTGATGTTCTGGTACGTGACCTCGCACAACGTCCGCAAGGGCGTCATCCCCGCCCCGGCCGGCCTGCGGACCTTCTTCGCCGAGTTCACCTGGGTCCTGCCCGTCCTGCACATCGGGATCATCGGCATGCTGGTCCTGACCCGCTGGTGGGACTTCTGGACGAGCTGACCGCTCCCGCGCCCGCCCGGACTGTCGGTGGCGTGACCTAGGCTTCGTGGACGTGGAGCCCGACCTCTTTACCGCAGCCGCCGAAGAACGCCAGGAGAAGGACCCGGCCAGCAGCCCGCTGGCGGTCCGGATGCGCCCCCGCATCCTCGACGAGGTGGTGGGCCAGCGGCACCTGCTCAAGCCCGGCTCGCCGCTGCGGCGGCTCGTCGGGGAGGGCGACGGCGGCCCCGCCGGGCCGTCCTCGGTGATCCTCTGGGGCCCGCCCGGCATCGGGAAGACCACCCTCGCCTACGTGGTCTCCAAGGCCACCAACAAGCGCTTCGTCGAACTCTCCGCGATCACCGCCGGCGTCAAGGAGGTCCGCGCCGTCATCGACGGCGCCCGGCGCGCCTCCGGCGGCTACGGCAAGGAGACCGTCCTCTTCCTCGACGAGATCCACCGCTTCTCCAAGGCCCAGCAGGACTCCCTGCTCCCCGCCGTCGAGAACCGCTGGGTCACCCTCATCGCCGCCACCACGGAGAACCCGTACTTCTCGGTGATCTCCCCGCTCCTCTCCCGCTCCCTGCTCCTCACCCTGGAATCGCTCACCGACGAGGACCTCGGCGGCCTCATGGACCGGGCCGTCACCGAGGAGCGCGGGCTCGGCGGCGCCGTCGAGCTCCTCGACGACGCCCGCGCCCATCTGCTGCGGATCGCCGGCGGCGACGCCCGCCGCGCCCTGACCGCCCTGGAGGCCGCGGCCGGCGGTGCCCTCGCCAAGGGCGAGCGGGAGATCACCCTCCAGACCGTCGAGGAGACGGTCGACCGGGCCGCCGTGACGTACGACCGGGACGGCGACCAGCACTACGACGTCGCCAGCGCCCTCATCAAGTCCATCCGCGGCTCCGACGTCGACGCGGCCCTGCACTACCTGGCCCGCATGATCGAGGCGGGGGAGGACCCCCGCTTCATCGCCCGCCGCCTGATGATCTCCGCCAGCGAGGACATCGGCCTCGCCGACCCCCAGGCCCTGCCGCTCGCCGTCGCCGCCGCCCAGGCCGTCGCCATGATCGGCTTCCCCGAGGCCGCCCTCACCCTCAGCCACGCCACCATCGCCCTCGCCCTGGCCCCCAAGTCCAACGCGGCGACCAACGCGATCTTCGCCGCCCGCGCGGACGTCAGGAACGGCCTCGTGGGCCCCGTCCCCGCCCACCTCCGCGACGGCCACTACAAGGGCGCCGCCACACTCGGCCACGCCCAGGGGTACGTGTACCCGCACGACGTGCCCGGCGGGATCGCCGCCCAGCAGTACGCCCCCGACGTCCTGCGCGGAAAGCGCTACTACGAACCCACCCGCTACGGCGCCGAGGCCCGCTACGCGGACGTGGTGGAGAAGGTCCGCGAGCGGCTGAGGAGCGACGGCGGCTGACGGACGACGGCCGCCGGCGGAAGGCGGTCGGCGGGCGCCTCCGGGGCCCTGGGCGGCGGCGCTCCGGGGAGCCGGTACACTGGTCGGGATCGCTGCGTCCCGTGTCGGCCCAGGCCGGCGCCACCAGATCGGGACAGTCAGCAGGAGACCCGGCCTCCGGGCAGGGTTTCCAGGAGCGTCGCGCACCTCGAAGGTGTCGCGTGCCACCCACCACCCCCCGGATTCCCGGGACCGGCGGTGGGTCGTTCGCGTGCTGCACGTACGTGCCCAGACCGGGAAGCGGCTGCCCGACAGGTCCCTCGTGGACCCGGAGGGTTTTCCCGGCTGCGGATTGCGACCTCCCTAACCACTGGTGAAGCCGTATTCGTTCAGATGAGAGAGGTTGGTTCATGCCGAACCAGGCCCGCCCCAAGGTCAAGAAGTCGCGTGCGCTCGGTATCGCGCTGACGCCGAAGGCCGTCAAGTACTTCGAGGCCCGTCCCTACCCGCCGGGCGAGCACGGCCGTGGCCGCAAGCAGAACTCGGACTACAAGGTCCGTCTGCTCGAGAAGCAGCGTCTGCGTGCCCAGTACGACATCAGCGAGCGCCAGATGGCGCGCGCCTACGACCGCGCCAAGAAGGCCGAGGGCAAGACGGGCGAGGCGCTGGTCGTCGAGCTCGAGCGCCGCCTCGACGCCCTGGTCCTGCGTTCGGGCATCGCCCGCACCATCTACCAGGCCCGTCAGATGGTCGTCCACGGCCACATCCAGGTCAACGGTGGCAAGGTCGACAAGCCGTCCTTCCGCGTCCGTCCCGACGACGTCGTGATGGTCCGCGAGAAGTCCCGCGCGAAGACCCTGTTCCAGGTCTCCCGCGAGGGTGGCTTCGCCCCCGACGGCGAGACCCCGCGCTACCTCCAGGTCAACCTGAAGGCCCTGGCCTTCCGCCTGGACCGCGAGCCGAACCGCAAGGAGATCCCGGTCATCTGCGACGAGCAGCTGGTCGTCGAGTACTACGCCCGCTGATTCCGGCAGGCCGCAGTACTCACCCCCGCGGTGTTCAGCCCGCCGCTTCCCCGCCCTTGCCGGTGGGGGAGCCGGCGGGCTTCCGCGTTCCCGGCACCACCGGCGGCCGGGCCGTGCGGAACGGCCGCGGCGCCACCGCCCCCGGCCTCCCGCCCACGACCGCGGCCGGACGGTCCGCCACCGCCCGCTCCACCGTCTCGTCCAGGGAGAGCCCCCGGCCGAACCGGAGCGCCTCCTCGTACCGCTCCGCCCCCAGCTCCTCCACCGCCCGCCCCGCGCACAGCGCCCGCGGCCCGTCGAAGGAACCCGACCCGAAGAGCTGGATCCCCACCGCGTCCCACACCGGCAGCGCCGCCCCCTGGAGCACCGCCGCCTCCACCGCGTCGCCCTCGCTCACCGTGACCAGCGCCAGCAGCTCCACCGCCAGCACCACCCCCACCAGGTCGCGGAAGAGGTGGTTGATCGTCACGCACTCCACGAGCAGCTCCCGCGCCTGCGGCAGCGCGCCCCGCGTCCACGCCGAGTACGCGAGCACGTAGAGCGCGTACGCCCGCGACCAGCGTTCCCCGCGCTCCTCGCAGACCTCCCGCACCTCCCGGCAGATCGCCGTCGCGCCCTCCAGATCGCCCCGGAACGCCCGCGCCATCGCCAGCTCCACCTGGCCCATCAGCACGTTGCTGTTCAGCTCGCCCAGCTCGCCGTACGCGTCGAGCGCCCGGCCCAGCAGCTCCTCGGCGCGCGGGAAGTCGTCCGTGAGCAGCGCGAGACAGCCCATCCGGTGCGTCGCGTACGCCTCCGCCAGCCGGTTCCGCGAGGCCCGCGCCCGCTCCCGGCAGGAGTGCAGCGCCGCCACCGCCGCGGTCGTGTCGCCCTGGAGGACGGCCACGTAGCCGAGCACCCAGAGCGCCTTCAGCCGCGCCTCCTCGTGCCCCGACTCCAGCGCCAGCGCCCGCTCCAGCCAGTGCCGGCCCTCCGAGAGCCGCCCGCACCCCACCCACGCGAACCAGAGCGTCCCCGCCAGGTGCTGGGCCAGGTGCGCGTCGTCCGGCAGCTCCAGACAGACGTCGAGCGCCGCCCGCAGGTTCGGCAGCGCCGCCGCCGTCCGGGCCGCCACCTCCGCCTGCCGGGGGCTGAACCACTCCAGCTCGCACCAGGTGGCCAGGCCCATGTACCAGTCCCGGTGCCGCCGCCGCATCCGCTCGGTGTCCCCGAGCTGCGCCAGCCACTCCGCCCCGTACGCCGCCACCGTGTCCAGCATCCGGTAGCCCGGACCCGCCGCCGTGTCCTCCCGGGTCACCAGCGACTGCGCCAGCAGACCGCCCAGCAGGTCGAGGACCGACTCCTGCGGCAGGTCGGGGCCCCCGCACACGTACTCCACGGCCTCCAGGTCGAACGGACCGGCGAAGACCGAGAGGCGCGCCCACAGCAGCCGCTCCTCCGGCGTGCACAGCTCGTGGCTCCAGCCGATCGCGGTGCGCAGCGTCTGGTGGCGGGGGAGGACCCCGCGCCCGCCGCAGCCGAGGAGCCGGAAGCGGTCGTCCAGCCGCGTGAGCAGCTGCTCCACGGAGAGCAGCGGCAGCCGGCCCGCGGCCAGTTCGAGCGCGAGCGGGATCCCGTCGAGCCGCCGGCACAGCTCCCGTACCGACTCGTCCGTGGGGAGGGCGGGGGCGCCGGCCCGGGCCGCCCGCTCCGTGAGCAGCGTGAGGGCGTCCGGCTCGGCCATCGGCGCCAGCCTCAGCACCGCCTCGCCGGGCAGCCGCAGCGGGCGGCGTCCGGTGGCCAGCACCGTCAGGCCCGGGGCGGCCGCGAGGAGCTCGTGGACGAGCGGCGCGCAGGCCTCGACCAGGTGCTCGAAGCCGTCGAGGACGAGGAGGAGCCGGCGCTCGGCGAGGTGCTCCACCAGCACCTCGCGGGGCGCGCGCAGCGTGTGGTCGGTGAGGCCGAGCGCCTCGACCAGGGCGTGCTCGACCAGCCCGGGATCGCGCAGCGGTGCCAGCTCCGCGAGCCGGACCCCCTCGCCGTAGCGTTTCTGCACCGCCACCGCCGTCTTCAGGGCGAGCCGGGTCTTGCCGACCCCGCCCACGCCGAGGACCGTGACGAGACGTGACTCGGCCAGGAGCGCGGCCAGTTCGGCCCGCTCGCCGGTCCGTCCCACGAACCGGTTGAGCTCCGCCGGGAGGTTGCTGCGTCGCATGGGACACGGAGCGTACTCATCCGCGCGCGCTCCGTACAATCTGACCGCGCGGCTCCCGTCCCGCGCCCGGCAACGCGGGCGCTAATGCGGTACGGCGTGACAGCCCGGGCGCGATAGGCTCGGAGGACGACTTTTCGCAGGACCCGAACGACCAACGACGACAGCAGAGAGCGGTGCTCAGTGACCGGTGGAGAGGTTGCCGGGATCCTGGTGGCCGTGTTCTGGGCGATCCTCGTCTCCTTCCTCGCCGTGGTGCTGGCGAGGCTGGCGCAGACGCTCAGGGCGACCACCCGGCTCGTGGCGGAGGTGACCGAACAGGCGGTTCCCCTGCTCGCCGACGCCTCGGCGACGGTCCGCTCGGCGCAGAACCAGCTCGACCGCGTCGACGCCATCGCCTCGGACGTCCAGGAGGTCACCGCCAACGCCTCCGCGCTCTCGACGACCGTCGCCTCCACCTTCGGCGGCCCGCTCGTCAAGGTCGCCGCGTTCGGCTACGGGGTCCGCAAGGCGCTCGGCCGCGGCCGGGACCGCGAGGAGGAGCCGCCCGTCGGGGGGCGTCGTACCGTGATCGTCGGCCGTACCGTGCCGCTCGCACGGCGCCGGAAGCAGAAGGGCCGCTAGCCGCGATGTTCCGCCGTACGTTCTGGTTCACGGCCGGCGCAGCCGCCGGCGTCTGGGCCACCACCAAGGTCAACCGCAAGATCCGGCAGCTGACCCCCGAGAGCCTCGCGGCGCAGGCCGCGAACAAGGCGGTCGAGGCGGGCCACCGGCTCAAGGACTTCGCCCTCGACGTGAGGGCGGGCATGGTCCAGCGGGAGGCCGAGCTGGGCGAGGCGCTCGGCCTCGACGCACCGCTTCCCGAGGGCCGGGAACTCCCCGAGCCCCGCCGCCGGGCCGCCCTCGGCCCCACCCCGCACAAGACCACGACCACGTTTTCGTCGCGCACGATCTCGTACAACCGGAATGAGGACCACTGATGGAGTCGGCTGAAATCCGCCGCCGCTGGCTGAGCTTCTTCGAGGAGCGCGGGCACACCGTCGTCCCTTCGGCGTCGCTCATCGCGGACGACCCGACTCTGCTGCTCGTCCCCGCCGGCATGGTGCCCTTCAAGCCCTACTTCCTGGGTGAGGTCAAGCCGCCCTTCACGCGCGCCTCCAGCGTGCAGAAGTGCGTGCGCACGCCCGACATCGAAGAGGTCGGCAAGACCACCCGCCACGGCACGTTCTTCCAGATGTGCGGCAACTTCTCCTTCGGCGACTACTTCAAGGAAGGCGCCATCAAGCTCGCCTGGGAGCTGCTGACCACCCCGGTCGAGCACGGCGGCTACGGGCTGGAGCCGGAGAAGCTCTGGATCACCGTCTACCTGGAGGACGACGAGGCCGAGCGGATCTGGCGCGACGTCGTCGGTGTCCCGGCCGAGCGCATCCAGCGCCTCGGCAAGAAGGACAACTACTGGTCGATGGGCGTCCCCGGCCCCTGCGGCCCCTGCTCCGAGATCAACTACGACCGCGGCCCCGAGTTCGGCGTCGAGGGCGGCCCGGCCGTCAACGACGAGCGGTACGTGGAGATCTGGAACCTGGTCTTCATGCAGTACGAGCGCGGCGAGGGCTCCGGGAAGGACGACTTCCCGATCCTCGGCGAGCTGCCGTCGAAGAACATCGACACGGGCCTCGGCCTGGAGCGCCTGGCGATGATCCTCCAGGGCGTCCAGAACATGTACGAGACGGACACCCTCAAGGTCGTCATCGACAAGGCCACCGAGCTCACCGGCGTCGCCTACGGCAAGTCCCACGACAGCGACGTCTCGTTGCGCGTGGTCGCCGACCACATGCGCACGTCGGTCATGCTCATCGGCGACGGCGTCACCCCGGGCAACGAGGGCCGCGGCTACGTGCTCCGCCGCATCATGCGCCGTGCCGTCCGCAACATGCGCCTGCTCGGCGCCACCGGCCCGGTCGTCGGCGAGCTCGTCGACACGGTCATCCGGACCATGGCCGAGCAGTACCCGGAGCTGGAGACCGACCGCAAGCGCGTCGAGACGGTCGCCCTCGCCGAGGAGGCCGCGTTCCTCAAGGCCCTCAAGGGCGGCACCAACATCCTCGACACCGCCGTCACCGAGACCAAGGCCGCCGGTGGCTCGGTCCTCGCCGGCGAGAAGGCCTTCCTGCTCCACGACACCTGGGGCTTCCCGATCGACCTCACCCTGGAGATGGCCGCCGAGCAGGGCCTCTCCGTGGACGAGGACGGCTTCCGCCGCCTGATGAAGGAGCAGCGGGACCGCGCCAAGGCCGACGCCAAGGCCAAGAAGACCGGTCACGCCGACGTCTCCGCCTACCGCGAGATCGCCGACACCTCCGGCGCCACCCAGTTCACCGGCTACACCAACACCGAGGGCGAGTCCACGGTCGTCGGTCTGCTGGTGAACGGCGTCCCGTCGCCGGCCGCCTCCGAGGGCGACGAGGTCGAGGTCGTCCTCGACCGCACCCCCTTCTACGCCGAGGGCGGCGGCCAGATCGCCGACCAGGGTCGCATCCGGCTGCACTCCGGCGCGGTGATCGAGGTCCGTGACGTGCAGCAGCCCGTCCCGGGCGTCTCGGTGCACAAGGGCTCGGTCCAGGTCGGCGAGGTGACCGTGGGCTCCACCGCCTACGCCACCATCGACGTGCGCCGCCGGCTGGCCATCGCCCGCGCCCACTCGGCCACCCACCTCACCCACCAGGCGCTGCGCGACGCCCTCGGCCCGACGGCCGCCCAGGCCGGTTCCGAGAACCAGCCCGGCCGCTTCCGCTTCGACTTCGGTTCGCCGAACGCCGTCCCCGGCACCGTCCTCACCGACGTCGAGCAGAAGATCAACGAGGTCCTCTCGCGCGAGCTGGAGGTCCACGCCGAGGTCATGCCGATCAACGAGGCCAAGCGCCAGGGCGCCATCGCCGAGTTCGGCGAGAAGTACGGCGAGCAGGTCCGCGTCGTCACCATCGGCGACTTCTCCAAGGAGCTGTGCGGCGGTACGCACGTCGGCAACACCGCCCAGCTGGGCCTGGTGAAGCTGCTCGGCGAGTCCTCCATCGGCTCCGGCGTGCGCCGCATCGAGGCCCTGGTCGGCGTCGACGCGTACAACTTCCTCGCCCGGGAGCACACGGTCGTCGCCCAGCTCCAGGAGCTGGTCAAGGGCCGCTCGGAGGAGCTGCCGGAGAAGATCGCCGCCATGCTCGGCAAGCTGAAGGACGCCGAGAAGGAGATCGAGAAGTTCCGCGCGGAGAAGGTCCTCCAGGCCGCCGCCGGCCTGGTCGACTCCGCCAAGGACATCCGCGGTCTCGCCCTGGTCACCGGCCAGGTCCCGGACGGCACCGGCGCCGACGACCTGCGCAAGCTCGTCCTCGACGTGCGCGGCCGCATCCCGTCCGACCGCCCGGCCGTCGTGGCCCTCTTCACCACGGCCAACGGCAAGCCGCTCACGGTGATCGCCACCAACGAGGCCGCCCGCGAGCGCGGCCTCAAGGCCGGCGAGCTGGTCCGCACGGCCGCCAAGACCCTCGGCGGCGGTGGCGGCGGCAAGCCGGACGTCGCCCAGGGCGGCGGCCAGAACCCGGAGGCCGTCGGCGAGGCCATCGCCGCCGTCGAGCGTCTCGTGGTGGAGACGGCGTGACGATGCGTCGCGGCCGCCGCATCGCGGTCGACGTCGGGGACGCCCGGATCGGGGTCGCCTCGTGCGACCCCGACGGGGTCCTCGCCACGCCGGTGGAGACCGTGCCGGGACGTGACGTCCCGGCCGCCCACCGGCGGCTCCGCCAGATCGTCGAGGAGTACGAGCCGATCGAGGTCGTCGTGGGCCTGCCCCGCTCGCTCAGCGGGCGGGAGGGGCCGGCGGCCACCAAGGTCCGTGCCTTCGCGAAGGAGATGGCGCGGGGGATCGCCCCCGTGCCGGTCCGTCTGGTCGACGAGCGGATGACCACGGTGACGGCGACGCAGGGGCTGCGGGCCTCCGGCGTGAAGTCCAAGAAGGGGCGGTCCGTCATCGACCAGGCCGCCGCTGTGATCATCCTTCAGAACGCTCTTGAGTCCGAACGGGTATCAGGTAATCCGCCCGGCGAGGGCGTCGAAGTGGTCATCTGATCGCGATACGGTAACGTTCCGCGCGTTGCGGCGGTGTTCGAACAGCTGCCGCACTACGTAGAGGCGGATCGTCCGGAAGCCTCGCGGCTCTTTGGGGATCGATGACTGAGTATGGCCGGGGCCCTGGCTCCGAACCGTGGCACCCCACGGACCCCTTGTACGGGGACCAGGGGTGGGAAGGTCAGCAGCAGTACCACCAGCAGCCGCAGCAGCATCCGCAGCAGGCGACGCCGTACACGCAAGGTGGTCAGGCCTACCAGGACCCGTACGCCCAGCAGGGCTACGGGACCGACCCGTACCAGCAGCAGGCCGCCTACCAGCAGCAGTACCAGCAGCAGGGATACCTCGACCCGCAGCAGGCCCAAGCTCAGGCCCAGGCCCAGGCCCAAGCTCAGGCCCAAGCTCAGGCCCAAGCTCAGGCTCAGGCGTACGGTCAGTCGTACGGTCAGACCGGCTGGGACCAGGGGCCCCAGGGGTACCAGGGGCAGGAGTACGACACGCCCGGGCAGCCCGGACAGACGTACGACGGCAACTGGGAGACCGGCCAGGCCGCCATGGCCTACAACGCGCCGCCCGCCGATCCGTACGGCGGCCAGCAGCCCGACCTCTACGGCACGCCCGAGGCGTATCCGCCGCCCCAGCCGCCAGGCCGCCGGCAGCCGCCGGAGCCGGTCGTCGACTGGACCCCGGAACCCGAGCCGGAGCCCGTACGCCAGGAGCCGGAGCAGGAGGAGTCGCACCCCTTCTTCACCGGTGAAGACGACGAGGACGGCTACGAGGACGACGAGCCCTCCTCCCGCCGGGGCCGCGGCGGTCGCGGCGACGACCGCGACCGCGAGCGCCGCGGCAAGGAGAAGAAACGCAAGGGCAAGAACGGCGTCGCCTGCCTCGTCGTCGCCACCGTCCTGGTGGGCGGCGTGGGCGGCCTCGGCTACTTCGGCTACCAGTTCTGGCAGGGCCAGTTCGGGGAGGCGCCCGACTACGAGGGCGCCGGCGCCGGTGAGGTCCAGGTCGAGATCCCGAAGGGCGCCTTCGGCACCGAGATCGGCAACATCCTGAAGAAGGCCGGCGTCGTGAAGAGCGTCGACGCCTTCGTCTCGGCGCAGCAGCAGAACGAGAAGGGCAACTCGATCCAGGCCGGCGCCTACACGCTGCGCAAGGAGATGTCGGCGGAGAGCGCCGTCGCGATGATGCTCGACCCGGCGAGCCAGGCCAACCTCATCATCCCCGAGGGCAAGCGCAACGCCTGGGTGTACGAGCAGATCGACACCCGGCTCGACCTCAAGCCCGGCAGCACGAAGGAGATCGCCCTCTCGAAGGCCGACTCCCTGGGCCTGCCCGACTGGGCGAAGAACCACGACAAGCTCAAGGACCCGCTGGAGGGCTTCCTCTTCCCCGCGAGCTACCCGGTCGCGAAGGGCAGCAAGCCCGAGGACGCGCTGAAGAAGATGGTCAGCCGCGCCAACCAGGAGTACACGAAGCTGGACCTGGAGGGGCAGGCGAAGGCCCACGGCGTCGAGAACGCCTGGGAGCTCCTGACCGTCGCGAGCCTCGTGCAGGCGGAGGGCAAGACGCACGACGACTTCCGCCGGATGGCGGAGGTCATCTACAACCGCCTCCAGCCGGACAACACCGAGACGAACCGGAAGCTCCAGTTCGACTCGGCGCTGAACTACCTGAAGGGTCAGTCCGAGATCAAGATCTCGGAGAAGGAGGCGAACTCCAACCAGGACCCGTACAACACGTACACCCAGCCCGGCCTGCCGCCCGGCCCGATCGGCAACCCGGGCAACCAGGCGCTGGCGGCCATGCTCGATCCGACGAAGGACGGCTGGATGTACTTCGTCGCGACCGACGGCATGCACAAGACCGAGTTCGCCAAGACCTACGCCGAGTTCGAGAAGCTCAAGGACAAGTTCAATGCCAACACGAACTAGCGGGACGGGCCGCCGCGCCGCCGTCCTCGGTTCGCCGATCGCCCACTCGCTCTCCCCGGTCCTGCACCGGGCCGCGTACGCGGAGCTCGGCCTGGACGACTGGTCCTACGGGCGCTTCGAGATCGACGAGGCGGCCCTGCCGGGCTTCGTCGCGGAGCTCGACCCCTCGTGGGCGGGCCTGTCGCTGACCATGCCGCTGAAGCGGGCGATCATCCCGCTGCTCGACGAGGTCAGCGAGACGGCCGCCTCCGTGGAGGCGGTGAACACGGTGGTCTTCCGCGAGGACGGCCGCCGGGTCGGCGACAACACCGACATCCCCGGCATGATCGCGGCCCTGCGCGAGCGGGGCGTCGAGAAGGTGGAGTCCGCGGCGATCCTCGGCGCGGGCGCCACCGCGTCCTCGGCCCTCGCCGCCCTGGCCCGCGTCTGCGCCGGCCCGGTCACCGCCTATGTACGCAGCGAGGCACGGGCCGCGGAGATGCGCGGCTGGGGCGACCGCCTCGGCGTCGACGTCCACACCGCCGCCTGGGACGACGCGGCGGAGGCCTTCGCGGCGCCGCTGGTCGTCGCCACGACCCCGGCGGGGACCACGGACGCCCTGGCGACCGCGCTCCCCGACCGTCCGGGCACCCTCTTCGACGTCCTCTACGACCCCTGGCCCACCGCGCTCGCCGCCGCCTGGTCCGGACGCGGCGGTAAGATCGTCGGCGGCCTGGACCTCCTGGTCCACCAGGCGGTGCTCCAGGTCGAGCAGATGACAGGCACCCCGAAGGCACCGCTGGCCGCCATGCGCGCCGCCGGCGAGGCCGCGCTCGCCGCGCGCTGACCCCGCGCGGCCGCCCCGGGGCGCCGTGACGACCCAGGGGGAACGGGGATGGACGGGGACGTGTCGCTCGCGTCGAAGGCGGATCTCGGCTTCGACGTCGTGCGCTTCCTGTACGTGGGATTCCTCAGCTCGCTGCCGCCGTGGGCGCGGTACACCGTGCTCGCGCTCTTCGGCCTGACCGTCGTGTACGGCTTCGTCACCTGGCTGCTGAAACGATCCGCCGACGCGCCCGCGAGCGCCGCCGACGTCCACGAGGACGAGGCGCGCGTCCGATAGCTGGACCGCAGGCCGAGGTCAGGGCCCGGACGTGGGAGGATCGGGGGTGGCGGGTCAGGGCCGCGCGCCCGGTCCTGCCGTCGCAGTGCCCAGGCGCGAGCATGAGGAGCATCGTTGAGCAGGTTGCGTTGGCTGACCGCTGGGGAATCCCACGGACCCGCGCTGGTCGCGACGCTGGAGGGTCTTCCCGCCGGCGTCCCGGTCACCACTGAGCTGGTGGCGGACCACCTCGCGCGGCGGCGCCTCGGCTATGGGCGCGGCGCCCGGATGAAGTTCGAGCAGGACGAGATCACCTTCCTCGGCGGCGTCCGGCACGGGCTCTCGCTCGGTTCGCCGATCGCCGTCATGGTCGGGAACACCGAGTGGCCCAAGTGGGAGAAGGTGATGTCGGCCGACCCGGTCGACCCCGCCGAGCTCAAGGAGACCGGCCGCAACGCGCCGCTCACCCGGCCCCGCCCCGGCCACGCCGACCTCGCCGGGATGCAGAAGTACGGCTTCGACGAGGCCCGGCCGATCCTGGAGCGCGCCAGCGCCCGGGAGACCGCCGCCCGCGTCGCCCTCGGTGCCGTCGCCCGCTCCTTCCTCAAGGAGGCCGCCGGCATCGAGATCGTCAGCCACGTGGTCGAACTGGCCGCCGCCAAGGCGCCGTACGGCGTCTACCCGACCCCCGCCGACGTCGAGAAGCTCGACGCCGACCCGGTCCGCTGCCTCGACGCCGACGCGTCGAAGGCGATGGTCGCCGAGATCGACCAGGCCCACAAGGACGGCGACACCCTCGGCGGCGTCGTCGAGGTCCTCGCCTACGGCGTGCCCGTCGGCCTCGGCTCGCACGTCCACTGGGACCGCCGCCTCGACGCCCGGCTCGCCGCCGCGCTCATGGGCATCCAGGCCATCAAGGGCGTCGAGGTCGGCGACGGCTTCGACCTCGCCCGGGTGCCCGGCTCGCAGGCGCACGACGAGATCGTGAAGACCGACGACGGCATCCGCCGCACCTCCGGCCGCTCCGGCGGCACCGAGGGCGGTCTCACCACCGGCGAACTGCTGCGCGTCCGCGCCGCCATGAAGCCGATCGCGACCGTCCCGCGCGCGCTCGCCACCGTCGACGTCGCCACCGGCGAGGCCGCCGCGGCCCACCACCAGCGCTCCGACGTCTGCGCCGTCCCGGCCGCCGGCATCGTCGCCGAGGCCATGGTCGCCCTCGTCCTCGCCGACGCCGTCGTCGAGAAGTTCGGCGGCGACTCGGTCCCCGAGACCCGCCGCAACGTCCGGTCGTACCTCGACAACCTGCGCATCCGGTGACCGGCGGCCCCCTGGTCGTCCTCGTCGGCCCGATGGGCTCCGGCAAGTCCACGGTGGGCGCGCTCCTGGCCGAACGGCTCGGCGCGCCCTACCGGGACACCGACGCCGACATCGTCGCCGCCGAGGGCCGCGAGATCTCCGACATCTTCGTCGAGGACGGCGAGGAGCGCTTCCGCGCCCTGGAGAAGGCCGCCGTCGCCCAGGCCGTCGCCGAGCACGGGGGCGTCCTCGCCCTCGGCGGCGGCGCCGTCCTCGACGCCGACACCCGCGCCCTGCTCGCCGGGCAGCCCGTCGCGTACCTCTCGATGGACGTCGAGGAGGCCGTGCGACGGGTCGGCCTCGGCGCGGCCCGCCCGCTGCTGGCCGTCAACCCGCGCCGGCAGTGGCGCGAACTGATGGACGCCCGGCGCCCTCTGTACGAAGAAGTCGCGAGCGTCGTGGTCGCCACCGACGCCCGCACCCCCGAAGAGGTCGCCGCGGCGGTCCTCGACGCACTGGAGCTGAAGGACGCATGAGCACGGACCAGGAAGTGACCCGTATCCACGTCGGCGGCAGCGCGGGCACGGATCCGTACGAGGTGCTGGTCGGCCGGCAGCTGCTCGGCGAACTGCCCGCCCTCATCGGCCACAGGGCCAGGCGGGTCGCCGTCATCCACCCCGAGGCGCTCGCCGGGACCGGCGAGGCGCTCCGCGAGGACCTGGCCGAGCAGGGGTACGAGGCCGTCGCCATCCAGGTGCCGAACGCCGAGGAGGCGAAGACCGCCGAGGTCGCCGCCTACTGCTGGAAGGCGCTCGGCCAGACCGGCTTCACCCGCACCGACGTCATCGTCGGCGTCGGCGGCGGCGCCACCACCGACCTGGCCGGCTTCGTCGCCGCGACCTGGCTGCGCGGCGTGCGCTGGGTCGCGGTGCCGACCACCGTCCTCGGCATGGTCGACGCCGCCGTCGGCGGCAAGACCGGCATCAACACCGCCGAGGGCAAGAACCTCGTGGGCGCCTTCCACCCGCCGGCCGGGGTCCTCTGCGACCTCGCCGCGCTGGACTCGCTGCCGGTGCACGACTTCGTCAGCGGCCTCGCCGAGATCATCAAGACCGGCTTCATCGCCGACCCGGTGATCCTCGACCTCATTGAGGAGGACCCGCAGGCCGCCCGCACGCCCGCCGGACCGCACACCGCCGAGCTGATCGTCCGCTCGATCCAGGTCAAGGCCGACGTCGTCTCCGGCGACCTCAAGGAGTCCGGCCGCCGCGAGATCCTCAACTACGGGCACACCCTCGCGCACGCCATCGAGAAGAACGAGCGGTACAAGTGGCGGCACGGCGCCGCCGTCTCCGTCGGCATGGTCTTCGCCGCCGAACTGGGCCGCCTCGCGGGCCGCCTCGACGACGCCACCGCCGACCGGCACCGCGCCGTCCTGGAGTCCGTCGGCCTGCCGCTCACCTACCGCGGCGACCAGTGGCCCAAGCTCCTGGAGACGATGAAGGTGGACAAGAAGTCCCGCGGTGACCTGCTGCGCTTCATCGTCCTCGACGGGCTCGCCAAGCCCGCCGTCCTGGAGGGTCCCGACCCGGCCGTCCTCATCGCCGCCTACGGGGAGCTCTCGGCATGAGCGCACCGCGCCGCGTCCTGGTCCTGAACGGGCCGAACCTCGGCCGGCTGGGCTCGCGCGAGCCCGACATCTACGGCGCCACCTCCTACAAGGGGCTCGTGGAGTCCTGCCGGGAGCTCGGCGCCGAGCTCGGCTTCGACGTCGAGGTCCGGGAGACCAACGACGAGGGCGAGATGATCCGCTGGCTGCACGAGGCGGCCGACGGACGCGTGCCGGTCGTGCTCAACCCGGGCGCGTTCACGCACTACTCGTACGGGATGCGGGACGCGGCCGCGCAGCGGACCGCCCCGCTGATCGAGGTGCACATCTCGAACCCGTACACCCGCGAGGAGTTCCGGCACACCTCGGTGGTGGCCGCCGTGGCGACCGGCACGATCGCCGGCTTCGGCATCGGCTCCTACCGGCTCGCCCTGCGCGCCCTCGCCGAGGAGATCGCGCCCGACAGCCGGGGCTGAGCGGGCGTACGCGGGACCAGGGGCGGCTGCCGGCACGGGCGGCCGCCCTTCTCGGCGTGAGGGCCGGCACGGGTCCCACGGGGGCGCTCCGGGGGTGTTCCGGGGCCGCTCCGGGGGTGCTCCAGGGGTGTTCCGGGGGTGTTCCGGGGGCGGGCACTTTCGGTAGGCCCCCGCCCGTTCCCCGAGCGGGGGGACGGGGCGGTAACGTTTTGGCATCCACGGGGGACCGGGGCCGGGCCGAGGCGGCACCGGACCGGCCGCCCCCACCGACCTACGAGGCCGACGAGACGGAGTGGCACCGGATGCAGCACGCAGTGGGGGGACCGCTGCCACCGCCCGAGCGGCCGGGCCTGACGCCCGGCCAGGGCCCGGCGGGCGGCCACGGCCCCGTACCCCCGCCCCCGCAGGCCGCGCCCTACCCGGGACCGCCGTCCGGCGCGCCGGGCGGCCGGCTCGGCGTCCACCCCGCCGTCCAGCCGGGACCGCCCCCGGCGCCCGGCGGCGCGGGCTGGGGCGCGGCGCCCGGAGCCGTACCGCCGCACCCCGGCGGAGCGGTGCCCGCGCACGCCTCCGTGCCCCCGCACGCGCCCGGGTCCCCGTACGTCACCGGGGCCGTGCCGCTGGCGCCGCCCGTGCCGGTCGTCGAGCACCGGCCCGGCACCGGGGGCGCGACCCTCGCCGTGCTGCTGATCGGGCCCGCGGGCGCGGGCAAGACCACGGTCGCCCGGCACTGGGCGCGCCGCCGGCCCGTCCCCACCGCCCACATCAGCCTCGACGACGTACGGGAATGGGTCTGCTCCGGTTTCGCCGACCCGCAGTCGGGGTGGAACGAGCACTCCGAGGCGCAGTACCGGCTCGCCCGCCGCACCTGCGGCTTCGCCGCCCGCAACTTCCTCGCCAACGGCATCTCCTGCATCCTCGACGACGCCGTCTTCCCCGACCGGCCCGTCGTCGGGCTCGGCGGCTGGAAGCGGCACGTCGGCCCCGGCCTGCTGCCGGTGGTCCTCCTCCCCGGCCTGGAGGTCGTCCTGGAGCGCAACGCCCAGCGCGCCGGCAACCGGCGGCTGACCGACGAGGAGGTCGCCGCGATACACGGCCGGATGGCCGGCTGGTACGGCTCCGGGCTGCCGATCATCGACAACTCGGCGCTCGACGTGGACTCCACCGCCCGGCTCATCGACGAGGCCCTGGCCCGGGCGATAGCCGCGCCGCCCGGCGGCTGACCGGCGGGCGTTCCCCGGTCGGACGCCGCCGACGGGCCGGGGCGGGGCCCGGCTCGTAGGCTCGGAGGCATGTCACAGGTGTATGCGGACCGCCGGGTCAGGCTGCGCGACCGGGTCGCGGCAGCGGGCAGCGCGGCGGCCCTGGTGTCCCGTCCCGCCAACGTCCGCTATCTCGCGGGCGGCGCCCCGCCCGGCGCCGTCCTGCTCGTCGGTCCCGAGCCCGGCGCGGACCTGCTGATCCGGCCGCCGGCGGTCGAGGGCGAGCCCCTCGACGGGCGGCTCGACGAGCTGCTCCGGCAGCAGCAGCTGCCGCTCGGCGGCGGCGATCCGGCCGTCGCCGCGGCCGAACTCGCCCGCCGCTCCGGCACCGACGGGCTCGCCGTCGAGGAGCACGACCTGACGGTGGCCCGTCACCGCGGCCTCGGCGCCGCCGCTCCCGGACTCCGGCTCTCCGACCTCGCCTGCGCCGTCGAACAGCTCAGGGTGGTCAAGGACGAGGACGAGATCGCCTGTCTGAGGATCGCCGCGGAGATCGCCGACCAGGCCCTCGGCGAGCTCCTGGAGTCCATCCTCGTCGGCCGCACCGAACGCCACCTCGCCCTCGAACTGGAGCGGCGGCTCGTCGACCACGGCGCCGACGGCGCGGCCTTCCCCACCTCCGTCGCCACCGGACCCCACTCCGGCCGGCGCGGCCACCGGCCCACCGACCGCCGGGTCGAGGAGGGTGACTTCCTGTCGGTCTGCCTCGGCGCGGACTACCGCGGCTACCGCTGTGAGATCGGCCGGACCTTCGTCATCGGCACCGCGCCGGCCGACTGGCAGATCGAGTTGTACGAGCTCGTCTTCGCCGCCCAGCGGGCCGGACGGGAGTCCCTCGTGCCCGGCGCCGGGTACCGTGACGTGGACCGCGCGGCCCGCCAGATCCTCGACGCCGCGGGCCATGCGGAGACCGCCGTTCCGCTCACCGGACACGGGGTCGGGCTCGAAATCGACGAGGACCCGCAGTTGTCCCCCTCGGCCATGGGTAAACTGGACGCTTGCGTGCCGGTCACCGTCGAACCGGGGGTCCACCTCCCGGGCCGGGGCGGGGTCCGGATCGATGACACGCTCGTCGTGCGCCAGGAGGCGGACGGCGGACCCGAGCTACTCACCATCACGACCAAGGAGCTGCTCGCGCTGTGAGGCGCGTACGCCTCCTCGGTCCCGCGTCAGTCCAGGAGATTCCGCAACCGTGGCTTCCACGAACGACCTCAAGAACGGCATGGTGCTCAAGCTCGACGGGGGCCAGCTCTGGTCCGTCGTCGAGTTCCAGCACGTCAAGCCCGGCAAGGGCCCGGCCTTCGTGCGCACCAAGCTCAAGAACGTGCTGTCCGGCAAGGTCGTCGACAAGACCTTCAACGCCGGCGTGAAGGTGGAGACCGCGAACGTCGACAAGCGCGACATGCAGTTCTCCTACATGGACGGCGACTACTTCGTCTTCATGGACCTGGACACCTACGACCAGCTCCACATCGACCGCAAGGTCGTCGGCGACGCCGCCAACTTCCTCATCGAGGGCTTCACCGCCCTCGTCGCGCAGAACGAGGGCCAGGTCCTCTACGTCGAGCTGCCGGCCGCCGTCGAGCTGGTCATCGCCGAGACCGAGCCGGGCGTCCAGGGCGACCGCTCCACCGGTGGCACCAAGCCCGCCAAGCTGGAGACCGGCCACGAGATCCAGGTCCCGCTCTTCATCACCACCGGTGAGAAGGTCAAGGTCGACACCCGCACCAGCGACTACCTCGGCCGGGTGAACAGCTAACCGTGGCCGCCCGGAGCAAGGCCCGCAGGCGGGCCTTCCAGATCCTGTTCGAGGCCGACCAGCGCGGCACTTCGGTCCAGGAGGTCCTCGCGGACCAGATCCGGCTCCACCGTGCCGACGAGCGTCAGCCCGCGGTCGGTGACTTCACGATGCAGCTGGTCGAGGGGTACGCCCGGTACGTGGCCCGGATCGACGAGCTCATCGCCACCTACGCGGTGGACTGGGACCTCGACCGGATGCCGGCCGCCGACCGCAGCATCGTGCGCCTCGGCGCGTACGAGCTGATCTGGGAGGACGGCACCCCGGACGCGGTGGCGATCGACGAGGCCGTGCAGCTCGCCAAGGAGTTCTCCACGGACGACTCCCCGGCGTTCGTCAACGGACTCCTCGGGCGCTTCAAGGACCTGAAGCCCCGACTCCGCCGCGACGTGGACGCCTAGGTCCGCACCCGGCCCTGCGAAGGGGCCCGCCGCACCACTCGGTGCCGCGGGCCCCTTCGCGTTCCCCCGAACGGGTGAGAGGCGGGGGAGGAGCGGACACGAAAGCGCCGGGCC
>NZ_JBHTST010000044.1:0-53748 GCF_042794995.1 Streptomyces sp. NPDC056503 | reverse complement strand
CACTCGCACAATGTGCGAGTGGCCAGGCCTTTTTCGTCAAACGCATTGCCCGGGCCAGGCGTCCGGAATCCGGTCATCGCTCTCCGGTACGTGTGTTAACGGTCCGTTTCGCGGGTGTCTGTCTGTGCTCAGTTTGTCCGGATTTCGGTATCTGGGGCCTTGGTGATGTTGTCAAAACGAGACCACTTAAGTGTGGTTTACAGCCCGGGCGTACTTAATAGTTGGCTCCATTGAGCTCGGGTCAATGGGTCACGCACTGTGGGGAGTGCCGACTCACGAGCACACTCGGGGTACCGGGGGATCAGCGCCGTCAGGGGTGTCGGCAGGTCTCGAAGTGCCCTTCTTGTAGTGACAAGTGGACTCATGAGGAGGAAACCCATGCGCGGTGCCAAGAGCGCCAAGTGGGTAGCGGGCGCGATCATCGTCGCCCTGGCTGCGACCGCCTGTGGCGGGGGCAAGGACGACAAGGGCACGGACGCCGGGGGCAAGGTCGACCCGAACGGCATCTTCTCCATCGAGGTCGGTGAGCCGGAGAAGCCGCTGCTCACGGGTGACACGATGGAGTCCAACGGCGCCATCGTCATGTCCGGTCTGTTCTCGACGCTCGTCGACTACAAGGCCGACGGCTCGCTCGAGATGATCAACGCCGAGTCGGTCACCACCACCGACTCGAAGCTGTGGACCGTCAAGCTCAAGAAGGGCTGGAAGTTCCACGACGGCACCCCGGTCACCGCGAAGTCCTTCGTGGACGCGTGGAACTGGAACGCCAACATCGAGAACGCCCAGGGTCTCGCCTCCTGGTACGCGGACATCGCGGGCTTCGAGAAGGTCCACCCCGAGGCCGAGGGCGCCAAGCCCACCGCCAAGACCCTCGACGGTCTGAAGGTCATCGACGAGAGCACCTTCACCATCGACCTCGCGAAGCCGGTTCCGTACTTCGCCCACAAGCTGGCCTACATCTCCTTCGCCCCGCTCCCGGAGTCCTTCTTCAAGGACCCCGAGGCCGGCGGCCAGAAGCCGGTCGGCAACGGTCCCTACAAGTTCAAGAGCTGGGACCACAAGAAGCAGATCGAGGTCGTCCGCTTCGACGACTACCAGGGCCCGAACAAGGCGAAGAACGGCGGTGTGGTCTTCAAGAACTACACCACCCTCGAGGCCGCGTACGAGGACCTGAAGTCGGGCAACGTCGACGTCCTGCGTCAGATCGCCCCGAAGGACCTGCCGGTCTACCGCCAGGACCTCGGCGACCGCGCCGTGGACCAGCCGTACTCCTCGATCCAGACGATCGCCGTCGCCTTCTACGCCGACCAGTGGAAGAAGCCGAAGCTCGTCGACCCGAAGGTCATCCAGGGCCTTTCGATGGCGATCGACCGCGCCACCATCACCAAGACGGTGCTCAACGGCACCCGTGAGCCCGCCACCGGCTGGGTCGCCAAGGGCGTGCTCGGCTACCAGCCGAACGCGGTCGAGGTCACCAAGTTCGACCCGGCGAAGGCCAAGGAGCTCATCACCGCCGGTGGTGGCGTCCCGAACAACAAGATCTCCATCCAGTACAACGCCGACGGTGGCCACAAGGAGTGGGTGGAGGCTGTCTGCAACTCCATCACCCAGGCCACGTCCGTCGAGTGCGTCGGCGACGGCAAGCCGGACTTCCAGGCCGACCTGACCGCCCGCAAGAACCAGCAGGTCAAGTCCCTGTACCGTTCCGGCTGGGTGCTCGACTACCCGGTGAACGCCAACTTCATCTCGGACCTGTTCCGCACGGGTGCGGGCGGCAACCAGGGCGGCTTCTCCAACAAGGAGCTGGACGCCAAGATCGCCAAGGCCGACTCCGCCAAGACCCTTGAGGAGTCCGTCAAGGAGTACCAGGCGATCGAGAAGGACCTGGTGAACTACATGCCGTCCATCCCGCTCTGGTACTACAAGGTCAACGCGGGCTACTCGGAGAACGTCTCCGGCGTGGCGTACGCCCAGGACGGCGACCCGATCCTGACCGGCGTCGAGGTCAAGCAGAAGTAATCACCCAAGCGTAGTCCGCATACCGTCACGGGACTTGACGGATCGTCAAGTCCCGTCGCGGTGCCTTACGCAGCGGCTGGGGGGCCCTTCCGTGGCATCACGCTGTCCGAAACCGGGCAGCCATGTCGTGGGAGGGCCCGTCGGCTGCGGCCGTCACATCTCAACGGAGGCATGATGGGGCGCTATGTCGCACGACGACTGCTCCAGATGATCCCGGTCTTCTTCGGGACAACCCTGCTGATCTTCCTCATGGTCTACAGCCTGCCCGGCGATCCCGTGGCCGGACTGTTCGGGGACAAGGGGGCATCCCCTTCGACCCTCGCGGAACTCAGACACAAGTACGGTCTTGATCAGCACATCCTGAAGCAGTACTGGGACTACATCACCGGTATCGTCCTGCACTTCGACTTCGGTACGCAGTTCCGGAACGACCGGCCTGTGACCGAGGTTCTGGGCGACGCCTTCCCCGTCACCATCCAGCTGGCGGCCATGGCCTTCGCGTTCGAGCTGATCTTCGGCATCGGGCTCGGCATCATCGCCGGCCTGCGTGCCGGGCGTCTCGCCGACAACGCGATCCTGATCTTCACCCTGCTGATCATCTCGATCCCGGTCTTCGTGCTCGGCTTCATCATCAAGATGGTGTTCGCCTTCCAACTCGGCTGGATCCAGCCGAACGTGAGCAACGATCAGCTGGTGTCCGAGATGATCGCTCCCGCCATCGTCCTCGGTGGTCTCTCGCTTGCCTATGTGGCGCGGCTCACCCGCACCTCGATGGCCGAGAACCTGCGCGCCGACTACATGCGCACGGCCGTCGCCAAGGGCCTGCCGAAGCGCCGCATCATCGGCGTCCACCTGATGCGCAACTCGATGATCCCCGTGATCACCTTCCTCGGCACCGACATCGGCGCCCTCATGGGCGGCGCGGTCGTCACCGAAGGCCTCTTCAACGTCAAGGGCGTCGGTGGCCTGATCTACGAGTCGATCACCCGTCGCGAGGGCTCCACCCTCGTCGGCCTCGTCACCGTGCTGGTGGTCGTCTACCTCGTCACCAGCCTGCTCATCGACCTGCTGTACGCGGTCCTGGACCCGAGGATCCGGTATGCCTGACGTGACCAAGACCGCTGACGCGGCCGTCGTCGCCACCCCCTCGGTGGACGCTCCCGCGCCTCAGGCCCAGCAGGAGAAGCCCCGCTCGCTGTGGGGCGACGCCTGGCGTGACCTGCGCCGCAACCCGTACTTCATCGTGTCGTCGGTGCTGATCTTCTTCCTGCTGCTCATCGCGGCGTTCCCGGGGATGTTCACCAGCGCCTCGCCCACCGCGGGCGACCTGGTGAAGCACTACATCGGCAAGCCGGAGCTGAGCAACATCGGCTCCGAGGGCTGGCTCGGCTACGACATCCAGGGCCGTTCCGTCTACGCCCGCCTGATCTACGGCACCCGTGCCTCGGTCATCGTCGGCATCTGCGTGACCCTGATCGTCACCGTCGTCGGCGGCATCATGGGCATGATCGCCGGCTACTTCGGCGGCTGGGTCGACGCGCTCCTCTCCCGGATCACCGACATCTTCTTCGGTATCCCCTTCCTGCTCGGCGCCATGGTCGTCCTGCAGGCCTTCACCGAGCGCACCGTCATGGTCGTCGTCTTCGCCCTCGCCTTCCTCGGCTGGACGCAGATGGCCCGTGTCATGCGCGGTGCCGTGATCACGGTCAAGCAGGCCGACTACGTGCACGCGGCCAAGGCCCTCGGTGCCGGCACCACGCGGATCCTGTTCCGGCACATCCTGCCGAACGCCATGGCTCCCGTGATCGTCGTCGCCACCATCGCGCTCGGCGGCTACATCTCCGCCGAGGCGACCCTGTCCTACCTCGGTCTCGGCTTCGCGTCGCCGACCGTCTCGTGGGGCCTCGACATCTCCGCCGGTGTTCAGGCGATCCGTACGTCGCAGCACATCCTGCTGTACCCGTCGATCATGCTGAGCCTCACCGTCCTGGCGTTCATCATGCTCGGCGAAGCCGTTCGCAACGCCCTCGACCCCAAGCTGCGCTGAGGAGGGCGTAAACCGTGAGCACTATCGACAAGACCGCGTCCGTCCCGGCGCCGCGCGAGAGCGGCGAGCACAACGGGCCGCTGCTCGAAGTCAAGGACCTGCACGTCGAGTTCCACACCCGTGACGGTGTGGCCAAGGCGGTCAACGGCGTCAACTACTCGGTCGACGCCGGCGAGACCCTCGCCGTCCTCGGCGAGTCCGGCTCCGGCAAGTCCGTCACCGCCCAGGCCATCATGGGCATCCTCGACATGCCGCCCGGCAGGATCCCGCAGGGCGAGATCCTCTTCCGCGGCGAGGACATGCTCAAGATGGCGGACGAGGACCGCCGGAAGATCCGCGGCCGCAAGATCGCGATGATCTTCCAGGACGCGCTCTCCTCGCTGAACCCGGTCCTCACCGTCGGGTACCAGCTGGGCGAGATGTTCCGCGTCCACCAGGGCATGTCCAAGAAGGACGCCCAGCGCAAGGCCATCGAGCTGATGGACAAGGTCAAGATCCCCGCCGCCAAGGCGCGGGTCGGCGACTACCCCCACCAGTTCTCCGGCGGTATGCGCCAGCGCATCATGATCGCCATGGCGCTCGCCCTGGAGCCGGACCTGATCATCGCCGACGAGCCGACCACGGCCCTCGACGTGACGGTCCAGGCCCAGGTCATGGACCTCCTCGCGGAGCTCCAGCGCGAGTACAACATGGGCCTGATCCTGATCACCCACGACCTCGGCGTCGTCGCCGACGTCGCGGACAAGATCGCCGTGATGTACGCCGGCCGCATCGTCGAGCAGGCGCCCGTCCACGAGCTGTACGCGCGCCCGGCCCACCCGTACACCCGGGGTCTGCTCGACTCGATCCCGCGCCTGGACCAGAAGGGCCAGGAGCTGTACGCGATCAAGGGCCTGCCGCCCAACCTGCTCAAGGTCCCCTCGGGCTGCGCCTTCAACCCGCGCTGCCCGAAGGCCACCGATCTCTGCCGCACGGAGATCCCGGCCCTGGTGCCGGTCACCGAGCAGGACGGCGCGGATCTCGCGGGCCGCAAGAGCGCCTGCCACTTCTGGAAGGAGACGATCCATGGCTGACCTCAGCAAGAACGACGAGGCCGTGGCCGCCGCGCTGGACGTGCCCGTCCAGCGGGGCGAGCCGATCCTCCAGGTGCGCAACCTGCAGAAGCACTTCCCGCTGACGCAGGGCATCCTCTTCAAGAAGCAGGTCGGCGCGGTCAAGGCCGTGGACGGGGTCTCCTTCGACCTCTACCAGGGCGAGACCCTCGGCATCGTGGGCGAGTCCGGCTGTGGCAAGTCCACGGTCGCCAAGCTCCTGATGAACCTGGAGCGGGCCACCGCGGGCGAGGTCTTCTACAAGGGCCAGGACATCACCCGGCTGTCCGGCCGCGCGCTGAAGGCCGTCCGCCGCAACATCCAGATGGTGTTCCAGGACCCGTACACCTCGCTGAACCCGCGCATGACGGTCGGCGACATCATCGGCGAGACCTTCGAGATCCACCCCGAGGTGGCCCCGAAGGGCGACCGGCGCCGCAAGGTGCAGGAGCTCCTCGACGTCGTCGGTCTGAACCCGGAGTACATCAACCGGTACCCGCACCAGTTCTCCGGCGGTCAGCGCCAGCGCATCGGCATCGCCCGCGGCCTCGCGCTCAACCCGGAGATCATCATCTGCGACGAGCCGGTCTCGGCCCTGGACGTCTCCGTCCAGGCGCAGGTCATCAACCTGATGGAGAAGCTCCAGGACGAGTTCAACCTGTCCTACATCTTCATCGCGCACGACCTGTCGATCGTCCGGCACATCTCGGACCGCGTGGGCGTCATGTACCTCGGCAAGCTCGCCGAGATCGGTACGGACGAGGAGATCTACGAGCACCCCACGCACCCGTACACCCAGGCGCTGCTCTCCGCGGTGCCGGTGCCGGACCCGCAGGCGCGTGCCAACCGCGACCGGATCATCCTGACGGGCGACGTGCCCTCGCCGGCGAACCCGCCGTCGGGCTGCCGCTTCCGCACCCGGTGCTGGAAGGCCCAGGAGAAGTGCTCCACCGAGATGCCGGTCCTGGCGATCCCGGAGCGCTTCCGCGGCCAGGACACCCTGGCGGCCCACGAGTCGGCGTGCCACTTCGCCGAGGAGCGGGACGTCGTCCACGCGGGCTGATCGACCGTGACGGCCTGACGGACCAGGGCCCCTCGCACCCCCGCCGGGTGCGAGGGGCCCTTCCGCGTCCGGGCGCGGAAGGGAGGCCGTACCCCGTCGGACGCCGTAAAAGTGCACTGCCGTCAATATCGGGTGATATTGGGCCCTAAGTCACGCTTAGGACAATCGGGAGGCACTCCATGCGCGGAGCCACGCACGCCAAGTGGGCCGCTCTGGCCACAGCCGTCGCCCTCGCGGCGACCGCCTGTGGCGGCGGCGACGACAGCGGCGGTGGCGGAGGGGCCGACGGCATCGTGAGTTCCTCGTGGGGCGACCCGCAGAACCCGCTGGAGCCCGCCAACACCAACGAGGTCCAGGGCGGCAAGGTCCTCTCCATGATCTTCCGCGGGCTCAAGCAGTACGACCCGAAGACCGGCGAGGCCAAGGACATGCTCGCCGAGAAGATCGAGACCACCGACTCGATCAACTTCACCATCACGGTCAAGGACGGCTGGACCTTCTCCAACGGCGAGAAGGTGACCGCCAAGTCCTTCGTCGACGCCTGGAACTACGCCGCCGACCTGAAGAACAACCAGAAGAACGCCTACTTCTTCGGCCAGATCGAGGGCTACGACAAGGTCCACCCCGAGAAGGGCGAGCCGTCCGCCACGTCCATGTCCGGCCTCAAGGTCACCGGCCCCCAGACCTTCACGGTCAAGCTCACCCAGAAGTTCTCCACCTGGCCCATCACCCTCGGCTACGCGGCCTTCTCGCCGCTGCCCCAGGCCTTCTTCGACGACCGCCAGGCCTGGCTGTCGAAGCCGATCGGCAACGGCCCGTACACCGTCGACTCGTACTCCAAGGGCTCCCAGATGGCCCTCAAGCGCTGGGACGACTACCCCGGCACCGACAAGGCGCAGAACGGCGGCATCACCCTCAAGGTCTACACCGACAACAACACCGCCTACACGGACCTGACGGCCGGCAACCTCGACCTCGTCGACGACGTCCCCGCCTCCCAGCTCAAGAACGTCGAGGCCGACCTCGGCGACCGGTACATCAACGTCCCCGCCGGCATCATCCAGACCCTGTCCTTCCCGTTCTACGACCCGGCCTGGAACAAGCCCGGACAGGAGAAGCTCCGCCAGGGCCTCTCCATGGCGATCGACCGCGACCAGATCACCGAGACGATCTTCCAGAAGACCCGGACCCCGGCCGTCGACTGGACCTCCCCGGTCCTCGGCGAGGAGGGCGGCTTCAAGGACATCTGCGGCGACTTCTGCAAGTACGACGCCGCCGAGGCGAAGAAGCTCGTCGCCGAGGGCGGCGGCATCCCCGGCGGCACCATGAAGATCTCGTACAACGCCGACACCGGCTCCCACAAGGAATGGGTCGACGCGGTCTGCAACTCCATCAACCGCGCCCTCGGCGACAACAACGCCTGCGTCGGCAACCCGGTCGGCACCTTCGCCGACTTCCGCAACCAGATCACCCAGTCGAAGATGGACGGCCCGTTCCGGGCCGGCTGGCAGATGGACTACCCGCTCATCCAGAACTTCCTCCAGCCGCTGTACTACACCAACGCCTCGTCCAACGACGGAAAGTACTCGGACCCCCAGTTCGACAAGCTGGTGAACGAGGCCAACGCCGAGGCCGACACCGCGAAGGCCGTCGGGCTCTTCCAGCAGGCCGAGGAAGTCCTCCGCGACGACATGGGCGCCATCCCGCTCTGGTACCAGAACGGCAGCGCCGGCTACTCGGAGCGGGTCGGCAACGTCTCCCTGAACCCGTTCAGCGTCCCGGTCTACGACCAGATCAAGGTCAACTGACGTCGTAGCAGGTCGGAGGCGTACGGCCCGGCCCGCGGACCCCCGCGCCGGGCCGCACGTCTTCTCCGCACCCCACCGCCACGCGGAGCCACCCCTCTTCCCGGAGCCAACCCCCGGAGCCCCCCATGGGTCGATACGTGATCCGGCGGCTGCTGCAGATGATCCCGGTCTTCTTCGGCGCCACGCTGTTGATCTTCCTGATGGTGAACGTGATGGGCGACCCCATCGCCGGACTGTGCGGCGACCGCCAGTGCGACCCGGCGACCGCCGCCCAGCTGGAGAAGGAGTTCGGTCTCGACAAGCCCGTCTGGCAGCAATACCTCACCTACATGGGCAACGTCTTCACCGGAGACTTCGGCACCGCCTTCAACGGGCAGCCCGTCACCGAACTGATGGCCAGCGCCTTCCCCGTCACCATCCGGCTCACCATCGTCGCGATCTTCTTCGAGATCGTCATCGGCATCAGCCTCGGCGTCGTCACCGGCCTCAAGCGCGGCCGCCCCGTCGACACCACCGTCCTGCTGCTGACCCTGGTCGTCCTCTCCGTCCCGACCTTCGTCACCGGCCTCCTCGTCCAGCTCCTCCTCGGCGTCAAATGGGGCTGGATCAAACCGGCCGTCTCACCCGAGGCCACCTTCAGCGAACTCATCGTGCCCGGCCTGGTCCTCGCCTCGGTCTCCCTGGCCTACGTCACCCGGCTCACCCGCACCTCGATCGCCGAGAACAAGCGCGCCGACTACGTCCGCACCGCCGTCGCCAAGGGCCTGCCCCGCCGCCGGGTCATCAGCCGGCACCTGCTCCGCAACAGCCTCATCCCCGTCGTGACGTTCATCGGCGCCGACGTCGGCGCCCTCATGGGCGGAGCCATCGTCACCGAACGGATCTTCAACATCCACGGCGTCGGCTACCAGCTCTACCAGGGCATCGTCCGCCAGAACACCCAGACCGTGGTGGGCTTCGTGACCATCCTCGTGCTGGTGTTCCTGCTGGCCAACCTCCTGGTCGACCTTCTGTACGCCGTCCTTGACCCGAGGATTCGCTATGCCTGACCAGCCCGAGCCGCTCGAGTCGTACGAAGAGGGCCAAGCCATCGCCCCCACCGGGGCCGGGGGCGCGTCCGACCTCGCGACGGCCGAAGGCGAGACCCTGGAGAAGACGCCCGGCGGCCCCCTGGGCACCGGAGCCGACAAGAAGCCCCGGTCCCTGTGGTCCGACGCCTGGCGCGACCTGCGCCGGAACCCGATCTTCATCGTCTCCTCGCTGGTGATCCTCTTCCTGGTCGTCATCTCCATCTGGCCCCAGCTGATCGCCTCCGGGGACCCCCTGGACTGCGACCTCTCCAAGGCCCAGGAAGGCTCCCAGCCCGGCCACCCCTTCGGCTTCAACGGCCAGGGCTGCGACGTCTACACCCGCACCGTCTACGGCGCCCGGACGTCCGTGACCGTCGGCGTCCTCGCCACCCTCGGCGTCGCCGTCCTCGGCAGCATCCTCGGCGGACTCGCCGGCTTCTTCGGCGGCGCCTGGGACGGCGTCCTCTCCCGGATCACCGACGTCTTCTTCGCCATCCCCGTCGTCCTCGGCGGCCTGGTGCTCCTCTCCGTGGTGACCAGCTCCACCGTCTGGCCGGTCATCGGCTTCATGGTGCTGCTCGGCTGGCCGCAGCTCTCCCGCATCGCCCGCGGCTCCGTCATCACCGCCAAACAGAACGACTACGTCCAGGCGGCCCGGGCCCTCGGCGCCTCCAACTCCCGGATGCTGCTCCGCCACATCACGCCCAACGCCATCGCCCCGGTGATCGTCGTCGCCACCATCGCCCTCGGCACGTACATCGCACTGGAGGCGACCCTGTCCTACCTCGGCGTCGGCCTGAAGCCGCCGACCGTCTCCTGGGGCATCGACATCTCCTCGGCGTCGCAGTACATCCGCAACGCGCCCCACATGCTGCTCTGGCCGGCCGGCGCGCTCGCCGTCACCGTGCTCGCCTTCATCATGCTCGGCGACGCCGTCCGCGACGCCCTCGACCCGAAGCTGAGGTAGGGACCCATGCTGCTCGAAGTGCGCGACCTGCACGTGGAGTTCCACACCCGCGACGGGGTGGCCAAGGCCGTCAACGGCGTCGACTACTCCGTCGACGCGGGGGAGACCCTCGCCGTCCTCGGCGAGTCGGGCTCCGGCAAGTCCGTCACCGCCCAGGCCGTGATGGGCATCCTCGACGTCCCTCCGGGCAAGATCAGCCAGGGCGAGATCCTCTTCCAGGGCCAGGACCTGCTGAAGCTCAAGGAGGACGAGCGGCGCAAGATCCGCGGCGCCAAGATGGCGATGGTCTTCCAGGACGCGCTGTCCTCCCTCAACCCCGTGCTCAGCGTCGGCGACCAGCTCGGCGAGATGTTCCAGGTCCACCAGGGCATGTCGCGCAAGGACTCCAAGACCAAGGCCGTCGAACTGATGGACCGGGTCCGCATCCCCGCGGCCAAGGAACGCGTCGACCAGTACCCCCACCAGTTCTCCGGCGGCATGCGCCAGCGCATCATGATCGCGATGGCGCTCGCCCTCGAACCCGAACTGATCATCGCCGACGAGCCCACCACCGCCCTCGACGTCACCGTCCAGGCCCAGGTCATGGACCTGCTCGCCGAGCTCCAGCGCGAACTCAACATGGGTCTCATCCTCATCACCCACGACCTCGGCGTCGTCGCCGACGTCGCCGACAAGATCGCCGTCATGTACGCCGGCCGGATCGTCGAACAGGCCCCCGTCCACGAGATCTACAAGGCCCCCGCCCACCCCTACACCCGCGGCCTGCTGGACTCCATCCCCCGCCTCGACCAGAAGGGCCAGGAGCTCTACGCGATCAAGGGCCTCCCGCCCAACCTCCTCGCCATCCCGCCCGGCTGCGCCTTCAACCCCCGCTGCCCCATGGCCCAGGACGTCTGCCGCACCGACGTGCCCCCGCTCTACGACGTGACCGAGTCCCCGGTGAAGCGCTCCAGCGCCTGCCACTTCTGGAAGGAGTGCCTCCATGGCTGAGGCGATTCTCGAAGTCCGGGACCTCCACAAGCACTACCCGCTCACCCGGGGCATCGTCTTCAAGAAGCAGATCGGCGCCGTCAAGGCCGTCGACGGCGTCGACTTCGACCTCCACGCCGGCGAGACCCTCGGCATCGTCGGCGAATCCGGCTGCGGCAAGTCGACGGTCGCGAAGATGCTGGTCAACCTCGAACGGCCGACGTCCGGCGTGATCCGCTACAAGGGCGAGGACATCAGCGGACTCTCCCCCCGCGCGCTCAAGGCGGTCCGCCGCAACATCCAGATGGTGTTCCAGGACCCGTACACCTCGCTCAACCCGCGCATGACCGTCGGCGACATCATCGGCGAGCCGTACGAGATCCACCCCGAGGTCGCCCCCAAGGGCGACCGGCGGCGCAAGGTGCAGGACCTCCTCGACGTCGTCGGCCTCAACCCCGAGTACATCAACCGGTACCCGCACCAGTTCTCCGGCGGCCAGCGCCAGCGCATCGGCATCGCCCGCGGCCTCGCCCTCCAGCCCGAGATCATCGTCGCCGACGAACCCGTCTCCGCCCTCGACGTCTCCGTCCAGGCGCAGGTCATCAACCTGATGGGGAACCTCCAGTCCGAGTTCTCCCTGTCGTACGTCTTCATCGCCCACGACCTGTCGATCGTGCGGCACATCTCCGACCGGGTCGGCGTCATGTACCTCGGCCGGATCGTGGAGATCGGCACCGACGCCCAGATCTACGACCACCCCACCCACCCCTACACCCAGGCGCTGCTCTCCGCCGTGCCCGTGCCGGACCCCGAGGCCCGCGCCCACCGCGAGCGGATCATCCTCACCGGCGACGTGCCCTCCCCGGCCAACGTGCCCTCCGGCTGCCGCTTCCGCACCCGCTGCTGGAAGGCGCGGGAGCGGTGCGAGCTGGAGGTCCCGCTGCTCGCCGTGCCGGCCGTCTACCGGCTCACCGACAGCCCCGCCAAGCACGACTCCGCCTGCCACTTCGCCGAGGAGAAGCAGGTCGTCCCGCCGGAGGAGTCCCTCGCCCACCCGGAACCCCTGGAGGACGGCCCGGCCCCGGCGGAGGCGGCGCGTGAGGCGGAGGAGCCGGACGAGGGCGCCAAGGGGCGGACCGAGAGCCCCGGGGAGCCGGGTCAGGGCCCCGGGGAGCCGGGCGAGAGTCCGGAGGAGTCGGGGGAGGGCCCGGAGGAGCCGGGAAGCCCGAAGACGCTGTGACTCCTCGGCAATCGCCGAGAAACGGATCCGATATGTGAATACCGGATCCTGTCGGACATGCGGCTGTGCGGGTGCCGTCGGCCGGCGGGGCCCCCGGGAGCCCCGCCGGCCGTTACTCCGTCACCTCGGCACCGGCCATCGGCCGGAACCGCTTGTCCCGGCCGACGCCGACCGTGAGTATCGGCCCCGTGACTGTGACACGACCGGCACGTCTCACCGGCGCGGCGCTCGCCGCCGTGCTCGCGCTCGTCCCCTTCGTCTGGATCCTGCGCGACCTCGCCGCCCTCGGCTCGCCCGAGGACCTGTTCTGGTACTGGGCCGGCGACCGCTTCCGGCTCGCCCGCGCCCGGTCGGCCACCACCCTGCTCGACCCGCTCCTCTGCGTCGCCGCCGCCGGCACCGCCCTCGCGGCCCTCCGCTCCCGCCACGCCGCCGCCGCGCTCGCCGCCACCGGCGCCGTGACCCTCGGCGTCCGCCTCCCCGGCCTCTGGACCCACGGCACGGGCCCCCTCGTCACCGCCCTCGTCGAACTCGCCCTCGGCACCGGCCTCCTCGTCACCGCCCTCGCCGGCCGCCGCCCGGCCGCCGGACCGGACGAGCGGGTCCCGACCCGGCCCCGCAGGCCACCGGCCGTCGCCGCGGGACTCCTCCTCGCCGTCGCCGCCCTCGTCCTGCTCGCGGGGGAGGTCGACCGGGCCGTCCGGCTCGGCCCCCGCTTCGCCGTCGACCGCTTCACCGGCGGCAGGTCCGTCCTCGACGCGGCGCTCGGCGTCCCGCCCGGCTGGCTCGCCGTCGTCCTCGTCGCGCTCTGTCTGACCGCCGCCGTCTCCGCCTTCGCCACGGCCCGGCACACCCGGCCCCTCGGCCTGCTCGCCGGCGGCTTCCTCCTCGCCCGCGGGCTCGCCGAGACCGCCCGGATGGCCCGCCTCCACCTCCACTACGACGTCCGGTACGTCATGGCCCCCGAGCCGGACCTCCCCGGCCTCGCCACCGCGCTCTACGGCGTGCTCGCCGGGGCCGCCGTCCTCGTCCTGCTCGCCGGGCGCGGCGCCCCCGACGCCGCGCCCGCCCCCAGGACCCCGGCGGCGACCCCGCCGCCGCCCTACCCGCGCCCGCCCGGCTGGTGACCGGGGAAGCCGCCCAGCGACCGCTTCAGGAAGTCGACCTGCAGGAGCAGCAGGTTCTCCGCCACCTGCTCCTGCGGGGTCATGTGCGTCACCCCCGACAGCGGCAGCACCTCGTGCGGCCGGCCCGCCGCGAGCAGCGCCGACGAGAGCCGCAGCGCGTGCGCCACCACCACGTTGTCGTCCGCCAGACCGTGCACGATCATCATCGGCCGGGCCGGCTCCGCGGGCGCCGCCAGGCCGTCGTCGGTGAGCAGCGACTGCGCCGCGTACACCTCAGGATCCGCCTCCGGGGTGCCCAGGTACCGCTCGGTGTAGTGGGTGTCGTACAGCCGCCAGTCCGTGACCGGCGCGCCCACCACCGCCGCGTGGAAGACGTCGGGGCGCCGCAGCACCGCGAGCCCCGCCAGATAGCCGCCGAACGACCAGCCCCGCACCGCCACCCGGTCCAGGTCCAGCGGGAACCGCTCCGCGAGCGCCCGCACCGCCGCCACCTGGTCGTCCAGCGTCACCGCGAAGTCCCGCTCCACCGCCTTCTCCCACGCGGGCGACCGCCACGGCGTCCCCCGCCCGTCCGCCACCACCACGGCGAAGCCCTGCTCGGCGAACCACTGCGAGGTCAGGTGCGCGTTGTGCGCGGCCACCACCCGGGGGCCGTGCGGGCCGCCGTACGGGTCCATCAGCACCGGCAGCGGCCCGTGCCCCTCCTCGTACCAGGACGGCAGCAGCACCGCGCAGGGGATCCGCCGCTCGCCGGCCTCCGTGAGCACCGGCCGGGCCCGCAGCGGCGGTTCGGCCGCGTACGAGCCCACCACCGCCACCGGCCGTCCCTCGCGCAGCACCCGTGCCACCGAGCCCGGCGCGTCCGGCCGCGAGGACACCAGCACGGTCACCGGGCCGCCGCGCACCGCCCCGTGCCAGCCCACGCCCTCCGAGACCCGCTCCACACCCGCCGCGGAGACCCGGTACACGTGCGCCTCGCCGGTCTCCGGCGCCCCGGCCGCCGCGCCGGCCGACGCCGACACCAGGACGTCGTCCCCGCCGACGTCCAGGACCGCGCGCACGTGCAGCGAGGCGTCCGTCAGCCGCTCCTCGCCCACCGACAGCGCCCGCGCCCCGCCCTCGTCGCCGATCCGCACCAGACGGCCGTCCGGCGACCAGCACGGCACCCCGGGCAGCAGCTCCAGCCAGGCCGGGTCCTCGTCCTCCCGTACGGTCGCGGTGGTCCCCGACACCGTGTCCACCGCGAGCACCCGCTGGCTCCGCTGGTCCCGGGCCTGCACCAGCAGCAGCGGCGCGCCCGCCGACGACCAGTGCACGCGGGCGAGGTACGGGAACCGCTCCCGGTCCCACACCACCTCGACGCGCGAGCCGTCGAGGCCGTAGCGGAAGAGCCGCACCTCCGCGTTGGGCGTCCCGGCCGCCGGATACGCCACCCGCTGCGGCTCCCGGTCCGGACGCGCCGGGTCCGCGATGTACCACCGGCGGACCTCGCGGTCGTCCGCGCGCGCCACCAGGAGTCCGTCCGACTCGGGCGACCACCAGAATCCGCGGTCCCGGCCCATTTCCTCCGAGGCGATGAATTCGGCCAATCCGTAGCTGCTGTGCCCATCCTCCGGAACCGCCAGTTCCAGATCGCCGGAACCCTCCGCTCCGACCACCCGCAGCGCACCTCCCGACACATACGCCACCAGGCGCCCGTCCGGTGAGGGCCGCGGGTCGATCACCGGCCCCGGCACCGGCAGCTCCCGCACCGCCCCGGCCCGCAGCCCGACCGTGAACAGCCGCCCGGACAGGGCGAACGCCGCGAGCTCCACCGCCGCGTCCACCGCGTAACCGACGATCCCCGCCGACCCCTCCCGGCTGCGCTCGCGCCGCGCCCGCTCCTCGGCCGACAGCTCCTCCCCGGCCCCCGCGAGCAGCGCCGAGGGGTCCGCGACGACCCGTTCCACCGGCTCTCCGCCGCCCGCGGGCAGGTCGAGCACCCACAGACCGTGCGTCCGGTCCGTGGCGGACCCGGAGCGGACGAAGACGATCCGCTCCCCGTCGGGGGAGACCGAGAAACCGCGCGGCACCCCGAGCCCGAACCGCTGGGTCCGGGCGTGCAGGCGCGGGAAGGAGAGCCCCACGGGTGGGGCGGACGAGTGCTGCTGAGGCAAGGTCATACGGCCGAAAGTAGCGCTGTACGCCCCCTCGCGCGCCTGTACGCCGATCGATGCGCGGGTACGGATAGTTATGATCCGTAGCGCTTGGTGGGTGCCCCTCCGTGGGTATGCACTCGCGTGGGGTCCCCGGCACATGCCCGAGGACCACACCACTCGCACGAAGTACGCGCACCACCCGCACGAACCACTCGCACCACCCGCACGCAACCGCACGCGCGAACCGCTCGAATTCCCGACCGAAGGTGGAGGTGAACCGCCGTGGCACTCTCGCTCTCGATCTCCGTGGTGGTGCTGCTGGCGATCGTCGTCTTCCTGCTGATCCGGAAATCCGGACTCAAAGCCGGTCACGCGGTGGTCTGTGCGCTCCTGGGCTTCTACCTCGCCAGCTCCTCCCTCTCCGACTCCATCACCACCCTCACCACCAACGTGGCGAGCATGATCGCCGGTCTCAAGTTCTGACCCGGGCGGTCACCCGCGGCCCCGCCTCGTAGGGTGGGGCCATGACCGATCTCCCCGCCCGTCGTCTGCTCCTCGTGCACGCGCACCCGGACGACGAGTCGATCAACAACGGCGCCACCATGGCCAGGTACGCGGCCGAAGGCGCCCTGGTCACCCTGGTCACCTGCACCCTGGGCGAGGAGGGCGAGGTCATCCCGCCCGAGCTCGCCCATCTCGCCCCCGACCGCGAGGACCGCCTCGGCCCCCACCGCGTCGGCGAACTCGCCGCCGCCATGGCCGCCCTCGGCGTCACCGACCACCGCTTCCTCGGCGGTGAGGGCCGCTTCCGCGACTCCGGCATGATGGGCGCCCCCCAGAACGCGCGCGAGAACGCCTTCTGGAGCGCGGACGTGGACACCGCCGCCTCCCTTCTCGTCGAGGTGATCCGCGAGACCCGTCCCCAGGTCCTCGTCACCTACGACCCCGACGGCGGCTACGGCCACCCGGACCACATCCAGGCCCACCGCGTCGCGATGCGCGCCGCCGACCTCGCCGCGGACCCCGCCCACCGCCCCGGGCTCGGCCCGGCCCACACCATCGCCAAGATCTACTGGAACCGGGTGCCCCGCGCCGTCGCCGAAGCCGGCTTCGCCCGCCTGGCCGCCGAGGGCTCCGCCTTCCCGAAGGACGCCGTCGTCGACGACGTGCCCGGCCTCGTCGACGAGGAGCGCGTCACCGCGGAGATCACCGGCGGCGACCTCGCCCCGGGGAGCTCGTACGCCGCCCGCAAGAGCGCCGCCATGGCCGCCCACGCGACCCAGGTCGCCGTCGACGGCCCCTGGTTCGCCCTCTCCAACGAGCTCGCCCAGCCCCTCCTCACCACCGAGTACTACGAACTCGTCCGCGGCACCCCGGGCGCACCGGCCGGCGCGCGCGAGACCGACCTCTTCGCGGGCCTGCCGGACGCCGACGCGGTCGCGGGGGAGGTGGCGGGCCGATGAGCACCCCCGCCGCCCGGTACGCCGCCTACGCCGGCCTCCTCGTCCTCGGCGCGGTCGTCGGCACGGCCGGCGCCCTCGTGCAGGCCGCCTGGCTCCCGCTCGGGCTGCTCCTCGCCCTGCTCGCCACCGCCGCCCTCTTCTACGGCGGCATGCGCGCCACCGGCAACCAGGTCGGCCTCGCCGCGGCGGGCGGCGGCTGGCTCCTCGCCGTCATCGTGCTCAGCCTCGGCCGCCCCGAGGGCGACGGGCTCTTCGGCGGCGGCCTCGGCGAGCTGGTCTTCCTCTTCGGCGGCATGGGCGCCGCTGTGATCTGCGCCACCGTCAGCAGGCTGCCGCCCGGCACCCCCTAGACGGGCCCGCGCACCACCCGTGAGCGGCCGGACTTCGCACCGGGCGGATAACCTGCGGCACCGGACAGTATGGTGGTGCGCGCCGCCGAACCGCCCGGGACCGTACGAGCATCAGCAAGAGCGGGCGGCGGAGCCAACCGGGAGATCCTGCTTTGAGTCGTGAAACTGGTCGAGAGACCGACAGTTCGTCCTCCGGCGCCCAGGGGCGCGGCGGGGCCGCCTACCCGTCGGGAACCCAGCCTTATGGATCCCGCCAGTATCCGTCGCTCCACCCGACGCAGGACGCGCCGGAGGACACCTCCGCCGCGTCCGCGCCGCCGGAGGAGCCGAAGACCGAGACCACCCTGACGACCCGGATCCGCATCAACATTCCGGGTTCGCGGCCGATTCCGCCCGTCGTGGTCCGCACCCCCGTCTCCGAGGCCGACGCCGCGGCCCTCCCGGCCGAGCCGGAACGGCCCGCTCCGGCCCCCGAGCCCGCGCCCGAGCCCGAGCCGGCCCCCGCGCCGGTCGCGCCCGAGCCGCCGCAGGCCGCCGCGGAGGCCCCCAAGGCCAAGGGGACCAGCGACTGGTTCGCCCCCCGCAAGAACTCGGGCCCGGCCCCCGCGGCCCCCGCGGGCGGCCCCACGGCGCCCGCCCCGAAGGCCCTCGGCGGCCCGCAGACGCCCGGCACCGGCTTCGCGGGCTCCGCGACCGCCGGAGTCCCGGCGGTCGGCAGCGCGCCCTCCAGCCACCCCGTCAGCAACCCGCTGTACGACACCGGCACCCTCCCCGGCTACGAAGGCACCCCCGCCGCCGGAGTCCCCCTCTACGACGGCCCCGTGCCCGGCGGCACCCCGGCGGCCGGCACGCGCGCGTACGACGGCACTCCCGCCGCCGGCACGCCCCGGTACGACGGCCAGCCCACCGGCGCGACCACGGGCCCGGCGAGCGGTATCGCCGACCTCGGCGCCGGCACGGCCCAGCGCCCGCCCATGCCGAAGCGCCCCGGAGGCCCGAAGCAGGGCGGCCCGAGGCCGGGCGCTCCCGTGCCGGGTGCTCCGGCGGCGGGCGGACCGAGGCCGGGCGCTCCCGTGCCGGGCGCTCCCGCGCAGGGCGGCCCCGGCCCGCTCGGAGGCGGAGCCGGTGGCCCCGCCGTGCCGCGCATGTCCGACGACACCGCGATCCTGACGCCGCAGCAGCCCGCGCCCCCGCGCGGCGGCCCCGCCGGCCCGGGCGGCGGCGGTCAGGTGTCCGGCGACACCCTCACGAGCGGCATCCCGGTCGTGCCCCCGACCGGCGGCCGCCCCGACCCGGCCCCGCGGGCCGACGGACACCCGGCACCGGGCCAGGGTCCCCGGCCCGGCCGCCCGGGGCAGCCCCAGAAGCCCGCGCCGGGCCTCACGCCCGTGCCGAAGCCCGCCCCGGCCCCGGCTCGGGCCAAGAAGGGCCGCTCCAAGCTGGTCCTGGTCGCCGTCGGCGTCATCGGCCTCGCGGGTGTCGCCTACGGCGCCGGTCTCCTCCTCAACCACTCCGACGTCCCCAAGGGCACCACCGTCCTCGGCGTCGACATCGGCGGCGGCACGAAGGAGGAGGCCGTCGGCAAGCTGCAGGCGAGCCTCGGCAAGCGCGCCGCGACCCCGCTCCAGCTCACCGTCGGCGGCAAGAAGATCCAGCTCGCCCCCGACAAGGCCGGCCTCTCCCTGGACAGCCAGGAGACCGTCCGCAACGCCGCGGGCAGCGACTACAACCCCGTCTCGGTGATCGGCTCCCTCTTCGGCGGCGAGCGCGTCGCCAAGCCGGTCTTCCCGGTCGACGACGAGAAGCTCGCCGTCGCCCTGCGGGACCTCGCGGGCTCCTCCTCGTCGGCGACCGAGGCGACGATCGTGTTCGCCCCGAACAAGGTCACCGCCGTCGAGGGCAAGTCGGGCCAGGGCCTCGACGTCCAGCGTTCGGTGATCTCCGTCAAGGACGCCTTCCGCGCCCAGGTCGAGACCGGCCTGACCAAGGTCGTCGAACTCCCGGTCAGCGTCCGCAAGCCCACGGTCACCAAGGCCGAACTGGACCGGGCGATGAAGGAGTTCGCCCAGCCCGCGATGTCCGGCCGGATCACCATCCAGGCCGGCGGCAAGTCCATCGACTTCGGCCCGGCCCGCTCGCTGCCGCAGATCCTCTCCATGAAGGCCGTCGACGGCCACCTGGTGGAGGTCTACGACAAGAAGGCGATCACCCGCCTCCTCGAAGGCACCTTCGAGGGCGTCATGATCACCAAGGGTGACGGCTCCCGGCACGAGGTCTCCGCCGACGACGTCGCCTTCGTCATGCGCGACGCCCTCCGGGGCAAGAGCAAGGCGGAGCGCACCGCCACGATCGACCTCACGGGCAAGGGCTGACCCCCACGCGCGACGCCCGCGGAACGGCCCCCGTCCTCGCTCCGAGGCCGGGGGCCGTTCCACGTGAAGGCCCCCTCACCCGGCGACCAGCACGGCGGAGAGCGCGAGCGCGCCCGGGAGCGCCTGGGCGAAGAGGATCCGCCGGTTGGCGGTGGCCGCCCCGTACACCCCCGCGATGACGACGCACGTCAGGAAGAACACCTGCACGCGGAAGCCCGTGGGGTCCTCCGCGATCAGCCCCCAGACGAGCCCGGCGGCGATGAACCCGTTGTAGAGCCCCTGGTTGGCGGCCATGGCGGCGGTCTCACGGGCGAGCCGGGCGTCGAAGCCGGAGAAGCGCCGCCCGGTCTCCTTCTCCCACAGGAACATCTCCATCACGAGGATGTAGACGTGGAGGAGGGCGATGAGGGCGACGAGGATGTCGGCGGTCAGCGGCATGGCCCCATTGTGGGCGGGGGAGCGGCGCCGGGGCGGGTGCGACGCGGGCGACGGCGGCCCGGGCCGGAGCGGCGCCCGTCCGGGCGGCTGACCGACGGTCAGCGCCCTTGCCGCGAAACCCGGTTGGATCATCCAGGGGCGGCCGTCTAGACTCGGCGGCCTGGGAGCGGGGTCGTAGCACAGAGGTAATGCGCCGCGATGGCATCTCGGAGGACGCCGGTTCGAATCCGGTCGCCCCGCTCCCTCCCGAACCCCCTTCCCCCCGCTACGGCGGCGCCGTGAACGTGCGCCGGTAGGTCCGGGGTGGCACCCCCCGCCGGCGGACGAACTGCTCGCGCAGCACGGCCGCGCTGCCGTAGCCGACGCGGCGGGCGATCTCCTCGACGGGGAGGTCCGTCGTCTCCAGGAGTTCCTCCGCGCCGCTCAGCCGCAGTCCGCGCAGCCAGGCGTGCGGGGTGGTGCCGGTGGCGGCGGCGAAGCGGCGGGCGAAGGTGCGGCGGCTCATGACGGCCCGGCGGGCCAGCTCCGTGACGGTCAGGGGCTCGTGGAGGTTCTCGCGGGCCCAGGCGAGGACCCCGGCGAGGTGCTCGTCCCGGCCGGTCTCGGGCGCGGGGGCGGCGAGGTACTGGGCCTGGCCGCCGTCGCGGTGCGAGGGCAGCACCATGTCCCTGGCCACGGCGTTGGCGAGGGCCGCGCCGTGTTCCCGGCGCAGCAGGTGGAGGCAGAGGTCGAAGCCCGCCGCGGCGCCCGCGCCGGTGGCGATCCGGCCCTCGTCCACGTACAGGGCGCCGGCGTCGACCGTGACCTCCGGGTGGCGGCGGGCCAGGAGGTCCGCGAACCGCCAGTGCGTCGTGGCCCGGCGGCCGTCGAGCAGCCCCGCCGCGGCCAGCGTGAACGCTCCGACGCAGTGCGCCGCGACCAGCGCGCCCCGCGCGTGGGCGTCCCTGAAGGCGTCGAGCGCGGCCGGTCCCGGCGGGGTGCGGAAACCGGCTCCCGGGAGCGCGATCACCAGATCCGCCGAGGCCAGCCGGTCGAGCCCGTACGGGACGGAGAGCGGCACCCCGCAGTCCGTGGGCACCGGGCCCGGCCGGTCCGCGCAGAGGGAGAACCCGAAGCCCGGCACCCCCTCGCCGTGCGGGCCGAACACCTCCGCGACGACGCCGACGGCGAGCATGCCGACGCCGGGCGGCGCGTAGGCGGCGACGGTGGTGAAGGCGGGCACGGGGGGAGTCTGCCACGCGCCCTGGCCCGTGTGGCACGAATCCCGCGATCAGTGGCATCCGTGCCACTCGTGACCCGTGTCCCGTCCCGGCAGGATCGTCCGCATGACGACAGACGCGCCCCTCGCCCGCACCGCCCGCCTCACCGTCCTGACCACCGGATACGTGGGGTCCACCGGCCCCGGTGTCGCCGCCACCGTCTCCTACGTCACGGACGGCGACCGGCACGTGGTCTTCGATCCGGGCATGGTGGCGGGCGTCAACACCATCCTCGACCCGCTCGCCGCGCTCGGGCTGGGGCCGGAGGACGTCACCGACGTCGTGCTCAGCCACCACCACCCGGACAACACCATGAACGCCGGTCTCTTCCCCCGCGCCCGCGTCCACGACCACAAGGTCGAGTACGCCGGCGACGGATGGACGAACCGGGACGCCGAGGGGTACGAACTCACCCCCTCCCTGCGCCTGATCCGCACCCCCGGGCACAGCGCCGAGGACATCACCCTCCTCGTCGGCACCGACGAGGGCGTCGTCGCCCTCGCCGGCGACCTGTGGTGGCACGCGGCCGGCCCGGCCGACGATCCGGTGGCCCCGGACCGCGCCCTGCTGCGCGCCTCCCGGCTCCGGGTGCTCGCCGTCGCGGACCTCGTCGTGCCGGGCCACGGGGCGCCCTTCGTGCCCGACGCCGGCACTCCGCTGTAAGACCCCTCCGCCGTCCGGGACGTCCCCGTAGGCTCGTCCCATGATCATTCAGGAGCTCTCCGACGCCGAGGTCGCCGCGACCGCCGCCCGCGCCGGGGCCGAGGTCGTGCGCGGCCTCTACGGGCGGGAACTCGACCGGGTCGACAAGGGCGCGGGCGACTTCGCCACCACCGCCGATCTGGCGGCCGAGCGGGCCGTCCTCGACGTGCTGCGGGCCGCCCGGCCCGAGGACGGCGTGCTCGGCGAGGAGGGCGGGGAGCAGGGGCCCGACGGGGCCCGGCGCCAGTGGCTCGTGGATCCGCTCTGCGGGACGCTCAACTACGCCGTGGGGAACAAGCTCGTCGCCGTCAACGTGGCCCTGCGCGGCGGGGCGGCGGCCGTGGCCGACCCGTTCGGGGGCGCGGGCGGCGAGGTGTTCCGTACCGACGGGACGACCGCCTGGGGCGAGGACGGCGCGGTCCTGGTGCCCACCGCCGCCACCGGGCTCGTCGACGTGAACCTCGACCCGCCGTTCCCCGGCGCGCCCGGTTTCCGGGCCGTCGAGCTGCTCGCCCATCCGGACTTCGCCGCCGGCTTCCGTCCCCGGGTCGTGTCGACCTCGCTCGCGCTCGCCTGGGTGGCCGCGGGGAAGCGGGCCGCGTACGTCACCGACGGCGGCGACCTCTCCGGCAGCGTGCACTTCGCCGCCGGCATCGCGCTGTGCCGGGCGGCCGGCTGTGTCGTCACCGGCATCGACGGCGCGCCGGTGGGGGAGGGCGGGGGGCGCGGACTCGTGGCCGCCGCCGACGCCGCCACCCACGCCCGCCTGATGGCGATGATCCGCCCCGGCGGGGTCCGGGAGGGACGGCCTAGTTGAGCCGGGCCCGGGCCGCCTGCGCCTTGTGGCGGATCGCGGCGGCCGATTCCGGGTCGACCGCGTCCATGATCTGCGCGTACGCCTCCATCTCCGCCGCCCCGGTGAGGAAGTCGCCGCGCTGGACGAGGAGTTCGGCGCGTTCGTAGCGGAGGCGGGCCGGGTGGGAGGGGAGCAGCAGGGCCAGCTCCACCGCCCACAGGGCGACGTCGGAGCGTTCGGGGCGCGGGGCCGCCCAGGCGCGGATGTTGCCGAGGATGCGGAGTACGACGGCGCCGGGTTCGGCGGGGCGCAGCATGGAGCGGTCGAGGGCCTCACCGGTCGCGCTCGCCACGAGGAGCTCGGCGTCCTCGGCCGTCATCGGGCGGCCGCCCGCGAAGGGGTCGGCGAGGTCCAGTGCGGCGGGGTCGCCGAAGCCGACGACGAAGTGGCCCGGGAGGCCGAGCCCGTACACGGGGGCGCCGGCGCGCCGGGCGACCTCCATCCACACCACGGACAGCAGGATGGGCAGGCCCCGGCGCCGGCGGAGCACCTCGTGGAGGAGGGAGGACTCCAGCCGCTGGTAGTCGGCGGGGACGCCCTCGAAGCCCTCGCGGACGCCGAGGAGCGCCGCCAGCTCGGCCTTCCAGGCGCCGGTGCGGCGGGTGCCGTACGGGACGAGTCCGGCGAGCCGGTCGAGTTCGACGTCGGCCTCGACGAGGTCGTGGTCGGTGACGGCGGGGTCGGCCACGGCGCAGATCAGCAGACAGAGCCGGACGAGGTCGGGCCGCTCGGCCCTGGCCTCCTCCGCGAACTCCCGCCGCCGGTCGGGCGGCGGCTCGGACGGTCGCCTCAGGGGGTCCTCCGCGCTCACGCCGCGCTCACGCCTCCGCCTGCCGGTAGTGGTGGTAGTGGTGGTGCACAGAGAAGCCCATCCCCTCGTACATCGCCCGCGCGCCGTCGTTGTCGGCCTCGACCTGGAGCCAGGCCGCCGAGGCGCCCTCGTCGAGCGCCTGCCGGGCGAGGGCGGTCATCACCGCCGTGGCCAGGCCCCGGCGGCGGTGCGCCGGGTCGACCTCTATCGCCATGAACCCCGCCCAGCGGCCGTCGACGACGCAGCGGCCGATGGCCGCCGGCACCTCTCCCGTGCCCGCGACGGACGCGAACCACACACTGGGGCCGCCGGAGAGCACCTGCCGCACGGCGGGGCTCGCGGAGGTGGACCGCTGGTAGCGGCGCAGCCACGGCTCGTCGAGGGCGCGGGAGAGGCGCACCTCCGCGGGCCCCGGTTCCCGGTCGGCGAGCGGGGCGAGCGCGGCGATCCGCAGTTCGGCGGTGACCTCGCGGTGCCAGCCGAGCCGTTCGAGGTCGGCGCAGAGCAGCTCCTGGGCGGACTCGGCGCCGGTGGCGGTCTGTACGTACGCGGGGAGCCCCCGGTCCGCGTACCACTCCCGTACGGCGTCCAGGGCCTCGGCGACGGGCCGGCCCGGATCGCCCGCGGGCAGCGCCGAGTTGGCGCGGCGGGTGAACCCGTCGGAGGCCCGCAGCGTCCACTCGCCGAGCGGCTCGCTCTCGACCGGCGGCCAGGCGCGCGCGGCGACCCCGGAGAGCTCCGGGAAGGTGGCGGACGGGCCCCTGCGGCGGGCGGGCGCCGGGGGCACGGGCTTGCCCGCCGCCAGGCGGAGTTCCGGGATCCGGACGGTCTCGCCGCTCTTTCGTGTGATCGTCAGCACACCGCCGTCCCAGGATGTGAGCACCCCGACCGCGTCGGTGTAGCGCTCCCCCGGCGCGGCGGAGTCCGTCACGTACCGAACGGAGACACGTTTTCCCACGTCAGCACTGGTGAGACGGACCTCAAGCCGCCCTCCGCCGATCATTTCCACAGCTTCTCCGCCCCTCCTGTTCGGATCGCCCCCAAGAACGGAGATACTAGGTGCGGGCATCGACGACACCGCGCTCCCGCGCAGACCAGCCCTACCGAGGAGGAACGACAGCGTGACCTACGTCATCGCGCAGCCTTGTGTCGACGTCAAGGACAAGGCTTGCATCGAGGAGTGCCCCGTCGACTGCATCTACGAGGGCAAGCGATCTCTCTACATCCACCCGGACGAGTGCGTCGACTGTGGAGCCTGTGAGCCGGTCTGCCCGGTCGAGGCGATCTTCTACGAGGACGACACCCCGGAGGAGTGGAAGGACTACTACAAGGCGAACGTCGAGTTCTTCGACGAGCTCGGTTCGCCCGGTGGCGCGTCCAAGCTCGGCGAGATCGAGCGGGACCACCCCTTCATCGCCGCCCTGCCGCCGCAGAACGGCTGATCTTTCGTTGCACCCGCTCTCGGTCCCGTACGGCCCCGCCGCCGTACGGGACCGAGGCGTATCCGACGTGTACCGCGTACGTACTGAGGAAGTGAGCCAACCCGTGAGCGCAGTCTCTTCGCGCCTGCCCGTCTTCCCCTGGGACAAGCTGGAGCCGTACAAGAAGACGGCCCTGGCGCACCCGGACGGGATCGTGGACCTGTCGGTGGGGACGCCGGTCGACCCGGTCCCCGCCCTGATCCGGGAGGCCCTGGTGGCGGCCGCGGACTCGCCGGGCTATCCGACGGTCTGGGGCACCCCGGCGCTGCGGGACGCGCTCACCGGCTGGTGCGAGCGGCGACTGGGCGCGGTCGGCTTCGTCCACGAGAACGTGCTGCCGGTGGTCGGCTCCAAGGAGCTCGTCGCCTGGCTGCCGACCCAGCTGGGCCTCGGCGCCGGCGACAGGGTGGCGTACCCGCGGCTCGCCTACCCGACGTACGAGGTCGGCGCGCGGCTCTGCGGCGCGGAGCCCGTCGTCTACGACGACCCGACCGAGCTGGACCCGGCCGGCCTGAAGCTGCTCTGGCTCAACTCCCCGTCCAACCCGACGGGCAAGGTGCTCCCCAAGGAGGAGCTGGTCCGGATCGTGGCCTGGGCGCGCGAGCACGGCGTCCTCGTCTTCTCCGACGAGTGCTACCTCGAACTGGGCTGGGAGGCCGACCCGGTGTCGGTCCTGCACCCGGACGTCTGCGGCGGCTCGTACGAGGGGATCGTCGCCGTCCACTCGCTCTCCAAGCGGTCCAACCTGGCGGGGTACCGGGCGGCGTTCGTCGCCGGTGACGCGGCGGTCCTCGGCGAGCTGCTCCAGATCCGCAAGCACGGCGGCATGATGACGGCGGCGCCGGTCCAGGCGGCCACGGTCGCGGCGCTGGGCGACGACACCCACGTCGAGGAGCAGCGGGCCCGGTACGCGGCCCGCCGCGCCTCCCTCAAGGCGGCCCTGGAGGCCCACGGCTTCCGCGTCGACCACTCCGAGGCGAGCCTCTACCTGTGGGCGACGCGCGACGAGCCCTGCTGGGACACGGTGGCGTACCTCGCGGAGAAGGGCGTCCTGGTGGCCCCGGGCGACTTCTACGGCGAGGCGGGGGCGCGCCATGTGCGGGTCGCCTTCACGGCGACGGACGAGCGCGTGGCGGCGGCGGTCAAGCGCCTCGGCTGACCGTACGGACACGCGGAAGGGCCCGGGCGCGTCGCGCGACCCGGGCCCTTCCGCGTACCCGAGGGGCGCGGCCTCAGGGGGTTCAGCCGAGGGGGAGGCCGCCGAGCATCTGGCCGGCCGGGGCGCCGCCCAGCGCGCCGCCGGCGGGGGTGGTGCCGGCGCTGTCGGCGGCGGCACCGGCGGTCTGGCCGAGCGCCTGGCCGGTGCTGCCCGCGGTCTCGCCCGCGATCTTCTGGGCCGCCGGGGTGGCGGTCTTGCCGGCCGCGCCCACGGCCTTGCCGGCCGCCGGGACGGCCGTGCCGACGGCCTCGCCGCCGGTCGCTCCGGCGACCCCGGTCGCGGTCTGGGCGGCACCGTCGACGGCCGAGCCCGCGTTGGCGGCGTCGAGGGCGGTCAGGCCGCCGAGGGCGCCGGCCGGCGCGAGGCCGTGGTCCAGGGCGCTCGCGGAGCCGGCCGCACCGACCACGGGGGCTGCGCCGGCCGCGACGATCAGGGCGACTCGGGCGATCCGGCGGGTCAGGGGGAGGGACATGGTGCTCCTTCGACGGAGAGGCGGTGGGGACGTTTGCGTTTGCGGGCTGCACAACCGCGGTGGGGGCGGGGGAGGTTGCGGGGGGCGAAGGTAAAGGCTGGGTAATGCGTCGTATTGTCGGGTGGGGAGGAAAGCGGACGAACGCCGCCGGTCGGCCCCTCCTGCCGAACCGTCACTCCCCTTGCGCCCCAAGCTCCCCGCGCGTCTCACCCCCCGACACGCCGCTCTCCGGCCCCCTCCGCCCCCCGATCCCCACCCCGAGGGACCGCTCGCACACAGGTCCACCCCTCCCGAGGGGCCGCCGCGGCGCCGTCCCGAGCCACTCCGCCCCGCCCGCGGGAACGGCGGGCGCGTGCCCCCGCGCGGGCGCGCCGGAGCAGCCGCCCGCACCGGGACCGGGCGTCGCGAGGACCGGGCCCGGGTGTCGCGAGGACCGGACCGGGCGTCGCGAGGACGGTCAGCGGGTGAGGCGGAGGTGGACCGTGGGCGGTTTGGCGGCCGCGTCGCCGGCCGACGCGGCCGCGGCCCAGCCGCCGCCGGAGTCGTCCGCGCGCCAGACCTTCCCCCCGTACGACACCTCCGCGACCCGCAGCGTCGCCGCGCGGGCGACCGCCCACTGGGCCAGTTCCCAGCCGCGCCGCTCGGGGCCGCGGACGGGGACCACCAGGACGGCCGGCTCCGCCGCCGAGCGCCCCGCGCTGGCACCGCCGGAGACGGAGGTGGGGGCCGCGGAGTCGCCGAAGGCGCGCACCAGCTCCGTACGGACGAAGGCGGGGTCGCCGGGGCGGCCCTCCTTCACGTCCGCCGTGCAGGAGAGCGCGGCCGGCGTGCGGCCCGTCAGCGCCGCCGACAGCAGCGTCGCGTCCGGCTCGTGCTTGGCGTACGCCTGCGGGAAGCCGCTCTTCTGCACCTTCTGCGCCGCCACGGTCAGCGGCAGCCGCGAGTAGCCGGGGACCTTCTCCAGGCCCTCGTAGAACTTCCCGGCCGAGTACACCGGGTCCATGATCTGCTCCGGCGCGCCCCAGCCCATCGACGGCCGCTGCTGGAAGAGTCCGAGCGAGTCCCGGTCGCCGTGCTCGATGTTCCGGAGCGCCGACTCCTGGAGCGCGGTCGCCAGCGCGATCGTGACCGCCCGCTCCGGCAGCCCCCGGGACGTGCCGACCGCCGCGATCGTCGCCGCGTTCGACGCCTGCTCGGGCGTGAACTCGTACCGCTGGGCCCCACTGCCCACGGCGCACCGGGGCGCGCCCTTGCTGCCCGTCACCTGGTGGACCGCGATGTACGACGCGAGGCCGCACAGGACGGCGAGGGCGGCGGCCGAACGGGCGAGACGGCCGCGGCGGGCGGGGCGGGGGGAGTCGGACACGGGGCCCACCGTACTGGAGGCCGGGTTAGGGTCGGCATATGGCTGACATCACCCCGCAGGAGACTGCCCAGGAGACCTCGCTCGACCTCGCCCAGGACGGGGCGGCGCTCACCGCGGCCCTCGTCGACTTCGCGTCCGTCAGCGGGACCGAGAAGCCGCTCGCCGACGCCATCGAGCAGGCCCTGCGCGCCCTGCCCCACCTGAGCGTCGACCGCCACGGCAACAACATCGTCGCCCGGACCTCCCTCGGACGCGCCGAGCGGGTCGTCCTCGCCGGTCACATCGACACCGTGCCGATCGCCGACAACGTCCCCTCCCGGCTCGACGAGGACGGCGTCCTGTGGGGCTGCGGCACCTCCGACATGAAGTCCGGTGTCGCCGTCCAGCTCCGGATCGCCGCGACCGTCCCCGAGCCCAACCGCGACCTCACCTTCGTCTTCTACGACAACGAGGAGGTCGCCGCCGACCTCAACGGCCTCGGGAAGATCGCCGCCGCCCACCCGGAGTGGATGGAGGGCGACTTCGCGGTCCTCCTGGAGCCTTCCGACGGGCAGGTCGAGGGCGGCTGCCAGGGCACCCTCCGCGTCATCCTGCACACGGCCGGCGAGCGCGCCCACTCCGCCCGCTCCTGGATGGGCTCCAACGCCATCCACACCGCCGCGCCGATCCTCGCCCGCCTCGCCGCGTACGAGCCGCGCAAGCCGGTCATCGACGGCCTGGAGTACCACGAGGGCCTCAACGCGGTCGCGATCCAGGGCGGCGTCGCCACCAACGTCATCCCCGACGCCTGCTCGGTGACGGTCAACTACCGGTACGCCCCCGACCGCTCCCCGGCCGAGGCGCTGGCGCACGTCCGCGAGGTCTTCGCCGACTGCGACATCGCCGAGTTCGTCGTCGACGACGAGAGCCCCGGCGCGCTGCCCGGCCTCTCCCACCCCGCCGCCGAGGCGTTCATGAAGGCCGTCGGCGGCACCGCGATGCCCAAGTTCGGCTGGACCGACGTCTCCCGCTTCAGCGCGCTCGGCGTGCCCGCGGTCAACTACGGCCCGGGCGACCCGATCTACGCGCACAAGCGGGACGAGCACGTGCACGTCGACCGGATCCACCACTGCGAGGCGCGGCTGCGCGACTGGCTGACCGCCCGTCTCCCGTAATTTCGCGTTTCGTCACCTCAGTGGTCCTACCCTGACCCAAGAGCCAGAGAAGATCGTGGATCGGCGGAGGGAGCAGGCCATGGGCATTCCCGAGGGAGTGGCGAAGCCGGAGGAGCAGCGGCTGGGTCCGGTGCTGAGGCGGAGGGACCAGGTCCAGCCGGGCACCACGGACCAGCGGCTGCTCGACACCGAGGGCGACTCGGAGTGGGTGCACACCGACCCCTGGCGGGTCATGCGGATCCAGTCCGAGTTCGTCGAGGGCTTCGGCGCGCTCGCCGAACTGCCGAGCGCGATCAGCGTCTTCGGCTCGGCCCGGACGAAGCCGGACTCGCCCGAGTACGAGGCGGGGGTGCGCATCGGCAGGGCGCTCGTCGAGGCGGGCTTCGCGGTCATCACGGGCGGCGGCCCGGGCGCCATGGAGGCGGCCAACAAGGGCGCCCGGGAGGCGAAGGGCATCTCGGTCGGCCTCGGCATCGAGCTCCCCTTCGAGCAGGGGCTCAACCAGCACGTCGACATCGGTGTGAACTTCCGGTACTTCTTCGTCCGCAAGACGATGTTCGTGAAGTACGCGCAGGGCTTCGTCGTCCTGCCCGGCGGCCTCGGCACCCTCGACGAGCTCTTCGAGGCGCTGACCCTGGTGCAGACCCGCAAGGTGACCCGCTTCCCGATCGTGCTGTTCGGCAGCGCGTACTGGAAGGGGCTCGTCGACTGGCTGAAGGACACGGTCGTCGCGGGCGGCAAGGCGAGCGAGCGCGACCTCCTCCTCTTCCACGTCACGGACGACGTGGACGAGGCGGTCGCGCTCGTCACGAAGGAGGTCGGCCGCTAGCCGTCCGGGCCGCCGGCCGTCACGGCCGGTCCGGCGGGGCCGGGCCTCAGGCCAGGCCCCGCCGGGCGACCGCCGGGGCGCGGTGTCCGGCGATGGACGCCACCATGTCGAGGACCTGCCGGGTCTCGGCGACCTCGTGGACGCGGTACACCCGGGCGCCGAGCCAGGCGGAGACGGCGGTCGTGGCGAGGGTGCCGAGGACGCGCTCCTTCACCGGCCGGTCCAGGGTCTCGCCGACGAAGTCCTTGTTCGACAGGGAGACGAGGACCGGCCACCCCGTCTCCGTCATCTCGCCGAGGCGGCGGGTCGCCTCCAGGCTGTGCCGGGTGTTCTTCCCGAAGTCGTGACCCGGGTCGATCATGATCCCGTCGCGCCGCACGCCCAGCGAGACCGCGCGCTCGGCGAGGCCCACGGTGACCCGCAGGATGTCGGCCATCACGTCCTCGTACGCGACCCGGTGCGGCCGGGTCCGCGGCTCGGCGCCGCCCGCGTGGGTGCAGACCAGGCCCGCGCCGTACTTCGCGGCGACCTCCGCGAGCCCGGGGTCGACCCCGCCCCACGCGTCGTTCAGCACGTCCGCGCCGGCCTCGCAGACCGCCTCGCCGACGTCCGCCCGCCAGGTGTCCACGCTGATCACCACGTCGGGGTGGCGGCGGCGGACCTCCGCGACGAAGCCGACCGTGCGGCGGGCCTCCTCCTCGGCCGTGACCTCCTCGCCGGGGCCGGCCTTGACCCCGCCGATGTCGATGATCGCGGCGCCCTCGGCCACCGCCTGTTCGACCCGGGCGAGTGCCGGCTCGTCACGGAAGGTCGCGCCCTGGTCGTAGAAGGAGTCAGGGGTCCGGTTCACGATCGCCATGATCACCGGCTCGTGCGGCCCGAACTCACGCCGTCCCAAGCGCAGCATCCCTTATGTCCCTTCTCGCGACCGGTCGACGGCGTCCTGTGCAGTCGTCTGCGGTCGTCTGTGACCCTAACCGGCGGTGGCGCATGGCACGATCGGCACCGGACGTTTTCCACCCCCGGAGAGGCGCGCTGGTGTTCTGGTTCCTGCTCATCACGATGGTCGTGGTCGTCGCGGCCGTGACCCTCGCCGTGGTCGGCGGCGGCGACAGCGAGGTGCTGCCCGACGCGGCCCCCGAGCAGCTGGTGGATCCGCTGCCGCTGAGCCGCCCGGTCGACCGCGCCGACGTCGAGGCGCTGCGGCTGCCGGTCGCCGCCCGCGGCTACCGGATGGAGGACGTCGACGACGTCCTGGACCGCCTCGCGGCGGAGCTCGCCGAGCGCGACGCCCGGATCGCCGAGCTGGAGGCGGCCCTCGCGGGCGCACCGGCCGGCGGCGAGGCGGCGGAGGGCGAGGAGCGGTGACCGGAGGGGCGATTCCGGGCCCCGACGGGGCGCCGCGCTGCCCCTGGGGCCTCTCCACGGAGGACTACACGGCCTACCACGACGAGGAGTGGGGCCGCCCGGTCCACGGCGACGACGCCCTCTTCGAGCGACTCTGCCTGGAGGCCTTCCAGTCGGGCCTGTCCTGGATCACGATCCTGCGCCGCCGGGAGGGCTTCCGGCGCGCCTTCGCGGAGTTCCGGATCGCCTCCGTCGCCGCCTTCGGGGACGCCGACCGCGAGCGGCTCCTCGCCGACGAGGGCATCATCCGCAACCGCGCCAAGATCGACGCCACCCTCGCCAACGCGAAGCTGCTCGCCGACTGGGCCCCCGGCGACCTGGACGCCCTGATCTGGTCGTACGCCCCGGATCCGGCGGCCCGCCCGGCCCCCCGCACCCTCGCGGACGTCCCGGCGGTCACCGACGAGTCCACGGCCCTGGCGAAGGCCCTGAAGAAGAAGGGCGTCCGCTTCGTCGGCCCGACGACGGCGTACGCCCTGATGCAGGCCTGCGGCCTGGTCGACGACCACCTGGTGGGGTGCGTCGCCCGGGGCGGGAATGTCCCCGCCCCGGGCGACGCGCGGCCTCAGAAGACGACGACGCCCTCGGCGGTGTCGTAGCCCATGTCCGCCTCCGGGCCCGTGACGCCGCCGCGGCCGGTGCCCGGGTAGACGTACAACTGGCCCTGGATCGGCCGCATCAGGTCCGGGAGGCCGTCGCCGGTCACGTCGCCGGTGGCGATCACCGGGTCGTACGAGGGCCAGGCGTACGGCATCCGGACGCGGGTGCCGAAGGTGCCCCGCCCGGTGCCCGGGTAGAGCCACAGGTTGCGCGAGCCGTCCCGGGCGACGAGGTCCGACCGGCCGTCGGAGTTCAGGTCGCCGGGCGCGGCCAGCGCGTTCATCGCGTTCCAGCCGCCGCCGACCTTCTTGCGGGCGGTGAAGCCGCCGCGGCCGGTGCCGGGGTAGGTCCACAGGACGCCGGCGGTGTCCCGGGCGAGGAGGTCGCGCCGGCCGTCGCCGGTGAGGTCGCCGGCCGCCTCGATCTCCCGCATGGAGTTCCAGCCGCCGCCGACCCTGACGCGCGGCTTGAGCCCGCCGCGCCCGGTGCCGGGGTAGAGCCAGAGGACGCCGGAGCGGTCCCGGGCGTAGACGTCCTCGGCGCCGTCGCCGGTGTGGTCGCCGTGGCGGACGAGGGCGGTCATGGAGTTCCAGCCGCCGCCGATCAGCCGGCCCTTCGTCCGCCAGTCGGCGTCGTGCTTGCCGTCGAGGAGCCACAGCCTGCCGTCGTCGGCGCGTTCGAGCAGGTCGGCGATGCCGTCGTTGTCCATGTCGCCGAACCGCGAGGCCGCCGGGAGACCGGCCGGGCGGGGCCGGTCCATGGAGGTCCAGTTCATCCAGGCGTGCCCCTGGGAGGCCTCCCAGAAGGTGCTGCCCATCCGGATCGAGCTGATCGCGTTGTCGAGCTCGCCGTCGTGGCCGCTGTACCGCAGGTCCGTGCCGTACTGCTGGCGGGGATCGATGACCATCCCGTCGCCGATGTAGTTCGGTTCGGTGAGGGCGATGGCCCACTTGTCGCTGCGGTTGACGAACGACGAGATGGAGTTGTTCCAGGCCCCCAGGGTCGGCTGGCTCGACGTGTAGACCTTCATCTGGCCGCCGAAGTCCGGGTACTGGAAGACGCAGAAGCTGCCCCGGGGACAGCGGGACTCGTCGGCCGAGGCCGCGGGCGCGGCGGTCAGGAGCGTGGCCAGGGAGGCCGCCGTGGTGACGGCCGCCGCCAGGGCACGCCGGAGTGCGGTGGTGCGCTGCATGCGCGGTATCCCTTCGGGACGGTCAGAAGGCGAAGGTGGTGGACCGGAGGTGGGCGAGGTCGCGGGGCGCGCGCAGGCGCCCGTCGCCGGTGCCGGGGTAGACGCGCAGGCCGTTGCCCCACTCGTTGCCGATGCCGGGGCGGTGGGCGACCACGTCGGGGCGGCCGTCGCCGGTCACGTCGCCGAGGCCGAGCAGTTCCTTGTGGCCGTTCCAGCCGCCGTCGCCGATGAGCTTGCGGGTGGCGAAGGCGCCGCGGCCGGTGCCCGGGTAGAGCCAGAGCCTCCCGGCGGTGTCGCGGGCCACGAGGTCCGCCCTGCCGTCGGAGTTCAGGTCGCCGGCGCCGACGAGCTCGTTGATCGCCTTCCAGCCGCCGCCGACCTTCTTGCGGGCGGTGAAGCCGCCGCGGCCGGTGCCGGGGTAGGTCCACAGGACGCCGTCGCGGTCGGAGGCGAGCAGGTCGCCCTTGCCGTCGCCGGTCAGGTCGCCGGCCGCGGCCAGGTCCCGCAGGGAGTTCCAGCCGCTGCCGGCCTGGCGGCGCGGCTTGAAGGCGCCGCGGCCGTCGCCGGGGTAGAGCCAGAGGACGCCGGAGCGGTCCCGGGCGTAGACGTCCTCGTTGCCGTCGCCGTCCTGGTCGCCGTGGCGGGTCAGCGCGGTCATCGCGTTCCAGCCGCCGCCGACGAGCCGGGTCACGCCCGGGGTCTCGTAGTCGTGCGCGGTCCACAGCTGGCCGATCACGTTGCGGCCGGCGACGTCGGCGTTGCCGTCGTTGTTCAGGTCGCCGAACCTGCCGTGCGCGGGGACCGGGGCGGGCCGGGTGCCCACGTGGTCGTAGAGCACCGGGTAGCGGCTCTCGGCCCCGCAGAAGTCGTCGGCCTCGGGGCCGACGTCGACGGAGCTCACCGCCCCGTCGAGCTCGGGGTAGGCGCTCTCGTCGAAGGAGTCGCTCGTGTAGAAGTGCACCGAGCCCTCGGGTTCGAGCCCGGGCTCCGGGTAGAAGCAGACGGCGTCGGCGACGCCCGGCAGCCTGGTCACGAAGGACCGGACGCGGTTGTCCCACGCGCCGAGCGTGGCCAGCGGCCCCCGGACGACGAGCATGTCGCCCTGGTACAGCGGCCGGCTGAAGAGGCAGACCGCGCCGTCGGGACAGCGGTCGTAGCCGTCCGAGGCGGCGGCGGGCGTGGACAGGACCGTCGCGGGCAGGCCGAGTGCCAGACCCGCGACGAGGACACCGCGCAACAGGCGCGCGGAAGGAGTGGGACGCACGAGACCCCCCAGGTGTGTGCGTACGAAGGTGGCCGGAGCCTAGTGGGCGCGGCCACCTCCGCACGAAACGGGGTCCGTCGTTCCGTCAGCGGCCGAGGTACTTCGGCTTCTCCTTGGCCAGGAAGGCGCGGACCGCGATGGTGTGGTCCTCGGAGGCGCCGGCGAGGGTCTGGAGCTCGTCCTCCTTGTCGAGGGCCTCGTCGAGGGAGTGGTCGGCGCCGTAGGCGACGGAGGCCTTGAGGGCCGCGTAGGCGACGGTGGGGCCCTCGGCGAGCTTGCGGGCCAGCTTCAGGGCCTCGGCGGGGAGGTCGGCGGCGGGGACCAGGCGGTTCACGATGCCCAGGTCGTACGCCTCCTGGGCGGTGAGCGTGCGGGGGAAGAGCAGCAGGTCGGAGGCGCGGCTCTGGCCGATGAGGCGGGGGAGCGTCCAGGACATGCCGGAGTCGGCGGTGAGCGCGACGCCCGCGAAGGAGGTGTTGAAGGAGGCGGTGTCGGCCACGATCCGGTAGTCCGCGGCGAGCGCGAAGCCGAAGCCGGCACCGGCGGCGACGCCGTTCACCGCGGCGATCACGGGCTTGTTCATGCCGGTGAGCGCCCGGACGATCGGGTTGTAGTGGTCCCGGACCGTGTTCATCGTGGCGCTGGTGCCCGATTCCTGGTCCTGGAGCAGCAGGCCGACGTGTTCCTTCAGGTCCTGGCCGACGCAGAAGGCCCGGTCGCCCGCGGAGGTCAGCAGCACCGCCCGGACCGCCGGGTCGGCGGCGGCCGTCTCGGCCGCGTCCCGCAGCGCCACCTTGGCGGCGATGTTCAGCGCGTTCATGGCCTCGGGCCGGTTGAGCGTGATGGTGGCGAGTCCGTCGCTCACTTCGTACAGGACCGTGTCGGCCATCGGGACCCCTTCGTCTCGTGGATGGGCTGATCAGCCCAGCATGACGGAGATCACCCGTACCGCCCATGTGAGCTGCGTCAAAGAATCGGGGCCCGCGGAGCGACCCGCGGCGGCGAAGTATCGCAGGCCCGACGCCGAAATGTGGGGTTTTGCGGGAGCGCGTTGCGCAAGCGATGCCGATCGATGTTGGTCATCGGGTCCTGCGATGCGGGATAATGACCTGGAAGCAATGTGTTCGAAGCCGGTGAGGCGTGCTCCGTGGTACGGAGCTGCCCGGCTGAAGATGAGCTGGTTTCAGGAAGGGGAACGAGCATGGCGGCCATGAAGCCGCGGACGGGTGACGGCCCGCTCGAGGTGACCAAGGAGGGGCGGGGCATCGTCATGCGCGTTCCGCTCGAAGGCGGCGGTCGGCTCGTGGTCGAGCTGACCCCGGACGAGGCCGAGGCGCTCGGTGACGCCCTGAAGAAGGTCGTCGGCTGACCCTCCCCGAATTCCTGTCCCACCGCCCCGGTACGGCCCCGCCGTACCGGGGCGGTGGTGTGCCGGGGCCCGGGCGAGGGGTCCGGCCGGGGGCCGGCGGCGGCCGGGAAGGCCGTCAGCCGCGGCGGACCGCGCACAGCAGGCCGTCGCCCACCGGCAGCAGGGTCGGCAGCAGCTGGGGGCTCTCTCGGACCGTGCGCAGCAGCTCGCGGACCCGCTGCACCTCGGCCGGCTGGGCGCCGGAGTCGACCGTGCGGCCCTCCGCGAAGACGCCCTCGAAGCAGACCAGACCCCCAGGTCGGAGCAGGCGCAACGATTCAGCGAGATAGTCCGGGTACTCCCCGCGGTCGCCGTCGCAGAAGACGAGGTCGTACCCGCCGTCCGCGAGCCGCGGCAGCACGTCGAGCGCCCGGCCCGGGATGAACCGCGCCCGGTTGCCGGCGAAGCCCGCCGCCCGGAACGCCGTCTTCGCGAACTGCTGGTGCTCCGGCTGCACGTCCACCGTGGTCAGGGTGCCGTCCGGACGCATCCCGAGCAGCAGGTAGATGCCCGACACGCCCGTGCCCGTACCGATCTCGGCCACCGCCTTGGCGTCCGCCGACGCGGCCAGCAGACGCAGCGCCGCGCCCGTGCCCGGCGACACCGAGGGCAGCCCTGCCTCCCGGGCCCGCTCCCGGGCCCAGCGCAGCGCTTCGTCCTCGGCGACAAAGGCGTCGGCGAACGCCCAGTTCGTCTGCCGGTTGGCGGTAATGGCCCTCTCCTGTCCCCTTAGTTGGCGCAACGGTGACTGTATCCGCTGTCAGCGGGAACCCGCAGATGGGACCGGGCGTTCACCAGGGGAGGGACGGGCACGGGAAGCGGCGGACGACGCCGATTCAAATGCTCGTAAAGATTCTTATCCGGAGCTAACGGGCGAGGTGGCTATGGTAGGGGCTCCACTGGACACCACCAGAGCCGATAGGGGAGGTGCGGCTGCGCCTGTGGATCGGAGAGGGGCGCTGCGGCGTCTTCTCAGGTCGGCGGGTGAGCCGAAATCCGTGACCGACACCGCTGACAAGCTCCACACCACCGACACCGCACCCACCACCGCGACCTTCGCATCGGATGCGGAATCGCAGGCGTGGACTCCGCCCACCTGGGAGGAGATCGTCAGCACGCACAGCGGTCGTGTCTACCGCCTGGCCTACCGCCTGACCGGCAACCAGCACGACGCCGAGGACCTCACCCAGGAGGTCTTCGTCCGTGTCTTCCGCTCGCTGTCGACGTACACCCCGGGCACCTTCGAGGGCTGGCTGCACCGCATCACCACCAACCTCTTCCTCGACATGGTCCGCCGCAAGCAGCGCATCCGCTTCGACGCGCTCGCCGACGACGCCGCCGAGCGGCTCCCCAGCCGTGAGCCCTCCCCCCAGCAGGTGTTCAACGACACCCACTTCGACGCCGACGTCCAGCAGGCCCTCGACACCCTGGCGCCCGAGTTCCGCGCCGCCGTCGTCCTCTGCGACATCGAGGGGCTCTCGTACGAGGAGATCGCCGCGACCCTCGGCGTGAAGCTCGGCACCGTCCGCAGCCGCATCCACCGCGGCCGCTCGCACCTGCGCAAGGCGCTCAAGCACCGCTCGCCCGAGGCCCGCGCCGAGCGGGCCCTGGCCACCGTGGGATGGGAGGCCGGGACAGCGTGAGCGGCACTCGTCCCCCGTCCCCGAGTCCCGCCGAGCACCACCTCGGGGACCGGCTCGCCGCGCTCGTCGACGGCGAGCTCGGCCATGACACCCGCGAGCGGGTCCTCGCCCACCTCGCCACCTGCGCCCGCTGCAAGGCCGAGGCCGACGCGCAGCGCGCCCTGAAGAGCGTCTTCGCGTCCAGCGGCGCCCCGCAGCCCTCCGAGGGCTTCCTCGCCCGCCTCCAGGGCCTTCCCGGCGGCCCGGGCGAGCCCGGGCGCTCCCCGCTGGAGCAGCTCCTCGAAGCCGGCGGAGTGAAGAGCGACGGCTTCGCCACCGCGCCTCCCACCGTGCCCGACACCGGCACCGGCTTCCGGGTCCACACCGTCACCGCCCCGTCGGGGCGCGGCCGGCGCTTCGCCGTCGCCGCCGCCGGCGCGGTCTCCTTCGCGGCCATCGCCCTCGGCGGCACGCTCCCCGTCGACGGTTCGCTCACCACCGCCGCCCGCGGCGGGCAGAGCGGCGGCACCGCGGTCACCCCGCTCCGCGCGGGCGCCTCGGCGGGCTCCGGCACGGGTTCCGCGGCGGGCTCCGCGACCGGGCGGTCGGACCGCTCCGAGCGCTCGGGCGGCGCCCAGTCCTTCGGCAGCGCCCCGCTCGTCCCGGGCGGCACCGTCCCCTCGGGGGCCGTCCCGGCGGACGTGGACCGGGCGGGTCCGGTGGCGTCGGTACGGCTCAGGGCGGTGCACGCGCAGTCGCTCCTCGCCCTCTCCCCGTTCATACGCCCGACGGTCCCCGCGCTCCGGCTGGCCCTCGGCCCGGCGCCCGGTCCGGCCGCGAGCCCGCCCGGCGTCCCGCCGGGCTCCCCTCGCTGACGTCCGACCTGGTTGAATCCTCGGTCAGAGCGCCCGAACACCGGGAGCTCACGGGTCTGCGGTTGCGGGGAGAGCATGAACGACGGGAAGCCGAACTGGTGGAGCCGGCCTTCGACGCCCCCGGAGGCGGCGCGGATACCCACGCCGCCCCGGGCCGAGGAGGACGACTTCCCCCTCCAGGCCCCCGACCTGGCCGAGCCCGCCGCGCCGGAGCCGGCCGCGGAGGCGCCCGCCGCCCCCAAGGTCGACATGACGAAGGAACCGGCGGCCGCCGAGCCCGCCGGGGCGGAGCCCGTACCGGCCGAACCGGCCCGGGAGGAGCCCGCGGCGGCCGAGCCGGCAGCGGCCGGACCCGTCCAGGCCGAGCCCGTACCGGCGGAGCCCGCGGCGACGGAGCCCGTACCGGCTGACGCCGTGTCGGCCGAGCCCGTACGCGACGCGTCCGCCGCCCCGCGACCGCTGCACGAGCCCGACGAGTACCGGACGCCGCCCTACGGGGAGCCCGGACCGTGGGCGCCCGCGCCGCCGGTGCAGCGGCCCGCCGCCCCCGCACCCGCCCCCGCCCCGCAGGGCGCCGTCCCGCCGCCGCAGGCGCCCGTGCCGCCGCACGCCTGGGGCCAGTACGACCCCTGGGGCGCCGGCCACGCGTCCCCGCCGCCGCCCGCGCGGAAGAAGTCCCGGCGCGGTCTCGCCCTCGTCGGGGCCCTCGCCTTCGCCCTGGTCACCGGCGTCATCGGCGGCGGCGTCGGCGCCTACGTCGAGCGCAACGGCGGGATCGGCACCGTCGAGCTGCCGCAGGCCGGAGCCGGGAGCGCCGACCGCGCGCCCGACAGCGTCGCCGGCATCGCCGCCGCCGCCCTGCCCGGCGTCGTCACCCTGCACGTCAGCGGCGGCGGTTCGGCCGGCACCGGCACCGGCTTCGTCCTCGACAACCGCGGCCACATCCTCACCAACAACCACGTCGTCGACGCCGCCGCCACCTCCGGCGACATCACCGTCACCTTCTCCAGCGGCGAGACCGCCTCCGCCAAGCTCATCGGCAAGGACACCGGCTACGACCTCGCCGTCGTCCGCGTCACCGGCGTCACCGGCCTCAAGCCGATCCCGCTCGGCAACTCCGACGACGTTCGAGTGGGCGACCCCGTCGTCGCGATCGGCGCCCCCTTCGACCTCTCCAACACCGTCACCTCCGGCATCATCAGCGCCAAGGAGCGCCCCATCACCGCCGGCGGCGAGAAGGGCGACGGCAGCGACATCTCCTACGTCGACGCCCTCCAGACCGACGCGCCCATCAACCCCGGCAACTCCGGCGGCCCCCTCCTCGACGGCAAGGGCCACGTCATCGGCATCAACAGCGCCATCCGCGCCGCCGGCGGCTCCGGCGAGGGAGACGGCGGCAGCGGCGGCCAGGCCGGCTCCATCGGCCTCGGCTTCGCCATCCCGGTCAACCAGGGCAAGCGGGTCGCCGAGGAGCTCATCAACACCGGCAAGGCCACCCACCCGGTCATCGGCGTCAGCCTCGACATGCAGTTCAACGGCGACGGCGCCCGCGTCGGCGACAAGGGCAAGGACGGCTCGCCCGCCGTCACCCCCGACGGCCCCGCCGCCAAGGCCGGACTGCGCCCCGGCGACGTCATCACCAAGGTCGACGGCCAGCGGGTGCACAACGGCGAGGAGCTGATCGTGAAGATCCGCGCCCACCGCCCCGGCGACGCCCTCGCCCTCACCCTGACCCGCGACGGCCGGGAACTGACCAGGACCGTCACGCTCGGCTCCGCCCAGGGCACCTGAGCGACCGGGCGACCGAGCGACCGGGCCAGGGCCCGGCGACCACCCGAGGTACATGTGGCGGACATCGCAAGGTACCCGTCCGGCAGTCCGGGCGGGTACCGTGGTCGGGCCGTCCTGGTCCGGCGTGAAGGAGCTATTAGGTGTTCAGCGACATAGGCGCACTCGAGCTGGTGACGCTCATCGTCCTCGCCGTGCTCGTTTTCGGGCCGGACAAGCTGCCGAAGGTCGTCCAGGACGTCTCGCGCTTCATCCGGAAGGTCCGGGAGTTCTCCGACAGCGCGAAGGAGGACATCCGCAGCGAGCTGGGGCCGGACTTCAAGGACTTCGAGTTCGAGGACCTCAACCCGAAGACCTTCATCCGCAAGCAGCTGGACGGCAACGAGGACCTCGGCGAGCTCAAGGAGCTGCGCTCGACCTTCGACCTCCGCAAGGAGATGAACGAGGTCGCCGACGCGGTGAACGGCCGCGAGAGCGCTCCCGCCGCCCCCGCCGCCGCCCCCGCGGCGGTCAACGGCTCCGCGCCCGACCTGCTGAAGAAGCAGGACAAGCCGGCCGCGCCCGAGGCCCCGCCGTACGACTCCGACGCCACCTGACACGGGGCGTCACCGCCCGGTCGCTATCCTCCTTGAGTTGACGGAACGAGGAGGCGGCCGAGATGAAGACGACGAGTCGGGTGGAAGCCGAGGGGTTTCTGCGCGCGCCCTTCGCCTGGTACGGGCTCGACGAGGCGTTCACCGGGCCCCGCAGGCTGATGCAGATCGGCACGGCCGCGGACGGCACGGTCCAGCACGGCTCGATGGGCCACGGTGACGAGCCGTCGATAAAGTCCGAGGCCGCGGCCGCGGAGAAGGAGCGGTTCGCCGTCGTCGTGACGGTCGCCGCGAACCCGGTGCGGCGCACGGGCGACGGCACGGGCGTGCTCGACGCCACCACCGTCTCCTCCGCCGCCTGGCTGGCCGGCTCCGGGCTGCTCGCCCACACCTGGCCCGCCTCGCTCGACCACGGGCTGCGGGACCACTGGCTGGACCAGCAGACCGAGACGGCGTTCGAGCTGGCGGACGACCTGGAGGGGCCCGCCTGGACCGCGCTGTCGCTGCCGGTCGACGGGGTGCCGGTGCCCTTCCACTACCGCGAGTCGGAGTTCGGGTGGGTGCTCGCCGGGTCCACCGGCGAGGTGCACATCGGGGCCTACGGGCGCGGGATGAGCGCGTACGGGCTCGGCTTCGCGCAGGTGAAGGACCTCGGCCCGTACTCCTGACGGTACGTACGACGAAGGGCACCCCGGACCGGGGTGCCCTTCGTCGCGTCTCAGAACTTGTTGCGCGGGGTGATGCCCAGGCTCAGGCCGGAGAGGCCGCGCTGGCGGCCGCCGAGCTTGCCGGCGATGGCGCGCAGGGCCGCGCCCGCCGGGGAGTCGGGGTCGGAGAGGACGACGGGCTTGCCGTTGTCGCCGCCCTCGCGCAGGCGGACGTCGATGGGGATCTGGCCGAGGACCGGGACGGTGGCGCCCGTGGTCCTCGTCAGGCCGTCCGCGACCGCCTGTCCGCCGCCGGTGCCGAAGACGTCGACCATCTCGTCGCAGTGCGGGCACGGCAGGCCCGACATGTTCTCGACCACGCCGACGATCTTCTGGTGGGTCTGCACCGCGATCGAGCCGGCCCGCTCGGCGACCTCGGCCGCCGCCTGCTGGGGGGTCGTGACGACCAGGATCTCCGCGTTCGGCACCAGCTGCGCGACGGAGATCGCGATGTCGCCGGTGCCCGGGGGCAGGTCGAGGAGGAGGACGTCCAGGTCGCCCCAGTACACGTCCGCGAGGAACTGCTGGAGCGCGCGGTGCAGCATCGGGCCGCGCCACACCACGGGCGCGTTGCCCGGGGTGAACATGCCGATGGAGATGACCTTCACGCCGTTCGCCGACGGCGGCATGATCATGTTCTCGACCTGGGTCGGACGCCCGTCCGCGCCCAGCATGCGGGGCACGCTGTGACCGTAGATGTCGGCGTCGACGACACCGACCTTCAGACCGTCGGCGGCCATCGCCGCCGCCAGGTTCACGGTCACCGAGGACTTGCCGACGCCGCCCTTGCCGGAGGCCACCGCGTACACCCGGGTCAGCGAGCCCGGCTTGGCGAAGGGCACCTCGCGCTCGGCGGTGGTGCCGCGCAGCGCCGTCGCGAGCTCCTTGCGCTGCTCGTCGCTCATCACGTCGAGCGTGACGTCGACACCGGTGACGCCCTCGACACGCGAGACGGCCTCGGTGACGCGTTGCGTGATGGTGTCGCGCATCGGGCAGCCGGAGACCGTCAGGTAGACCGTCACCGCGACCTTGCCGTCCGGTCCGATCTCCACCGACTTGACCATGCCGAGCTCAGTGATCGGACGATTGATCTCGGGGTCGTTCACCGTCGCCAGTGCTTCGAGCACCGCGTCTTCCGTAGCCATAGGTCCGATGGTACGGGGACGACCACGTCGCGACGAAAGGGCTGTCAACGGTCGGGTACGTCACTCCGCCGCTCGCCGTCCGGCGGGAATAGATCGCGTTCCTGTCCGCGCTCCTCCAGCTCCTTCACCAGATCCTGGAGTTCGGAGCGGATCCAGTCGCGGGTGGCGACCTCCCCGAGGCCCATCCGGAGCGCCGCGATCTCGCGCGTCAGGTACTCGGTGTCGGCGATCGACCGCTCGTTCTGCTTGCGGTCCTGCTCCAGGTTGACCCGGTCACGGTCGTCCTGCCGGTTCTGCGCGAGCAGGATCAGCGGGGCCGCGTACGAGGCCTGGAGCGAGAGCATCAGGGTGAGGAAGATGAACGGGTACTGGTCGAAGCGCAGGTGCGCCGGGGCGGACACGTTCCACACCACCCAGGCGATGATGATCACCGTCATCCAGACGATGAACCGGCCCGTGCCGAGGAAGCGGGCGATCCGCTCCGACATCCGGCCGAAGGCCTCGGGGTCGTACTCGGGCAGCAGCCGGCTGCGCCGGATCCGGGGCTGGTCGAGCCGGATGCGGGGGATCCTGGGCTGGTCCCGTTCCCGGTCCCGTTCCCGGTCCCGTTCCTGCGTCCGCTCAGCCACCGCGCGCCCCCTCCTCGTGGAACTCCGTCTCCCGCCAGTCGTCCGGCAGCAGATGGTCGAGCACGTCGTCGACCGTGACCGCGCCGAGCAGCGAGCCGCTCTCGTCCACGACCGGCGCCGCCACCAGGTTGTACGCGGCGAAGTAGCTGGTCACCGCGGGCAGCGCGGTGTCCGGGCCGAGCGGTGGCAGATCGCTGTCGACGAGCGAGCTGACCAGCGTGAACGGCGGGTCGCGCAGCAGCCGCTGGAAGTGGACCGTGCCCAGGTACTTCCCGGTCGGCGTCTCGTCCGGCGGCCGGCACACGTACACCTGCGCGGCGAGCGCCGGCGACAGGTCCTGCTGCCGTACGCGGGCGAGCGCGTCGGCCACCGTGGCGTCGGGGCGCAGCACGATCGGCTCGGTGGTCATCAGACCGCCGGCCGTCCGTTCCTCGTACGACATCAGCCGGCGCACGTCGGCGGCCTCGTCCGGCTGCATCAGCATGAGCAACCGTTCCTTCTCCTCCTCGGGGAGTTCGTTGAGGAGGTCGGCGGCGTCGTCCGGGTCCATCGCCTCCAGCACGTCGGCGGCCCGCTCCTCCTTCAGCTTGCCGAGGATCTCCACCTGGTCGTCCTCGGGCAGCTCCTCCAGGACGTCGGCGAGCCGGTCGTCGTCGAGGGCGGCGGCGACCTCGGCGCGCCGCTTGGGGGAGAGGTGGTGGAGCGCGTTGGCGAGGTCGGCGGGGCGGAGCTTCTCGAAGGTGGCGACCAGGCTCTCGGCGCCCTGCCCGTGCTCCTCCAGGGAGAAGCCGGTGACCGCCGACCACTCCACGGTCAGCGTCTCCCCCTTGCGGCGCAGCGCCCCGCCCTTGCCCCGGCGGACGAAGACCTTGTCGATCTCCCAGTCGCGGCGGGCCGGCAGCTGCTGGATGGCGATGTCGAGGACGGTGACCTCCTCGCCGGACTCGACGAGCGTCACCCGCCGGTCGAGGAGCTCGCCGAGGACGAGCCGTTCGGTCGGCCGCTGCTCGAAGCGCCGCATGTTGACCACACCGGTGGTGATGACCTGGCCGGACTCGACGCCGGTGATGCGGGTCATGGGGACGAAGACCCGGCGGCGGCTCAGCACCTCGACGACCATGCCGAGCAGCCGGGGCGGGCGGCGGCCGACGCGGAGCATCGCGACCAGGTCGCTGACCCGGCCCACCTGGTCGCCGACGGGGTCGAAGACGGCCACGCCGGCGAGGTGGGAGACGAAGATCCGGGGGGCGCCTGCCGCCATGCCTCGCGCCTCCTCGGTGCCGCACGATCCGGGTCGCCGCACCGCCCTGGTGGGGTTTCGCGGCCTTTGCGCCGCCCTCGCCGGGCTTCGCATGGTTCAGGCTAGCCCGTGGTGTTCGCCCCCGCTCCGGCAGCGCCGCCGTCCGGCTGCCTGCGGGGACGCCGAGCGGGCCCGGGTACGCTGCGGTCTGCCGCCCCCACCGGCACCGGCCGGTCCGTCCGGCCGACCCCGGCGGCTCCTCCCGCCGCGTGTCCGCGGCCGGGGCCGTTCCCCCCCACCGCAGAACGAGAGGCAGCGCAGGTGACCGTCCGCACCCCGTCATCGCGTAACCCGTCCGTGCCGTCGGCGCGCGCCCGCACGGCCCCCGCAGGCCGTCTCCGCCGGGCGGCCGTGCCGCTGGCGTTGTGCGCGGGGCTGACGGTGGGTCTGACGGCCTGCGGGGCCGATCCGGACGAGGGGACGAACGGGGTCGGGAAGCTGTCGGCGCCGGAGATCGAGCGGGAGGCCCGTACGGCGGCGGACACGGCGAAGGCGGTACGGCTCGCGGGCACCCTGGTCAGCAAGGGCGGCACCTTCAAGCTGAACATGCGGCTGAAGCAGAACGGCGCCACCGGCTCGGTGACCACGAAGAACAGCACCTTCGAGCTGCTGCGCGTCGACGACGCGCTCTACCTCAAGGCCGACGCCGGCTTCTGGTCGCACGAGGAGGAGGGCGACGGCAAGCCCACCGAGGCCGACACCGAGGCCGCCGACAAGCTGGACGACATGTACGTGAAGGTGCCGCGCGACGACCCCTCGTACAAGCAACTGCGCGGCTTCACCGAGATGGACCAGCTGCTGCGCGGTCTGATCGGGCTGCACGGGGACGTCGTCAAGGGCGACCGGGACCAGATCGGCGGCGTCCGCACGGTGAAGGTGAAGGGCGGCACGAACGGCGAGGGCGGCACCCTCGACGTGGCCCTGGAGGGCTCCCCCTACCCGCTCCAGTTCGCCCGCGGCGGGGGAGCGGGGCTCGTGGTGCTCTCGGAGTGGGACAAGGACTTCCCGCTGGCCGAACCGGACCGCGAGGAGACCCTCGACTACGGCCGCCAGCTGCCCCGGACCTGAACCGGGTCCAGGCCCCGCCGCCCGGCAGCCCGCGCACGACCAGGGCGGTCCGGCGGCCGCGCGGGGCCGCGAGGGCGCTCTCCACCGGGCGGCCCGGGGCGGGCGCGTCGACGTGGGCCCGGTCCCGGCCGCGAGGCAGGGCGGCGCCCCGCTCGCCGGCGCCGCGCCGCACACCGCCGACACCCCCTTGGGGACGGCCCCGGAGGAGCTGCCCGAGGGCTAGCGCTTCTTCTTCCGGCGGAAGAGCAGCTTCGGCAGGGCGGCCGGGACGGGGTGGCGGGTGGTCGCCCCGGACGGGAGGGGTACGGCGGCGAGCGAGCCGTCCGGGAACGCGGTGGTCGCGGTGTGCGGGTCGAGGCGCAGCACGCGGCACTCGCGGGCCCACCGCTCGGGCATGGCCTCGCCGTCGGGCGCGTTGAGCCGCTTGCCCTTCAGCTCGGCGACGGCCGCGTCCCACGCGTCGGTGCCGGGGGTCAGCTGGCGTACGGCGGCCGTCCAGGCGACGATCCGGCCGCCCTTGTCCTTGCTGCGGACGGTGACCTCGGCGGTGGCGCCGTCCGCGAGGCCGGGCAGCGGCTGCTCGCCGGGGCCGTCGCCGACGACGTGGGCGGCGCCGTCGTGCCAGACGTGCCAGAGCGCCCGGGCGGGCCCGGTGCCCCGGACCCAGACGAGGCCGGACTTCTTGGTGGCCTCCTCGACGAGGAACAGCTCTTCAGTCATGGCCCGAAGCCTAGCGGGAGGCCGCTACAGCCAGCCGTTCCGCTTCAGGGTGCGGTGGATCGCGAAGCAGATGACGGCGATGCCGCCGAGCACCATCGGGTAGCCGTACTTCCAGTGCAGCTCCGGCATGTGGTCGAAGTTCATGCCGTAGACGCCGCAGACCGCCGTGGGGACGGCGACGATCGCCGCCCACGAGGTGATCTTGCGCATGTCCTCGTTCTGCGCCACGGTCGCCTGGGCCAGGTTGGCCTGGAGGATCGAGTTCAGCAGCTCGTCGAAGCCGACGACCTGCTCCTGGACGCGGGCGAGGTGGTCGGCGACGTCCCGGAAGTACTTCTGGATGTCCGGGTCGACCAGCCGCATGGGCCGCTCGCTGAGGAGCTGCATCGGGCGCAGCAGCGGGGTGACGGCCCGCTTGAACTCCAGGACCTCGCGCTTGAGCTGGTAGATCCGGCCCGTGTCCGTACCGCGGGTGGAGCCCTTCGCGGCGGGCGAGAAGACGTCGATCTCCAGCTGGTCGATGTCGAGTTCGACGGCGTCGGCGACCGCGATGTAGCCGTCGACGACGTGGTCGGCGAGGGCGTGGAGCACGGCCGAGGGGCCCTTGGCGAGGAGCTCCGGCTCGCCCTCGAGGCGGTGGCGGAGGTTGCGCAGGGAGCCCTGGCCGCCGTGCCGGACGGTGATGACGAAGTCGGGGCCGGTGAAGCACATCACCTCGCCGGTCTCCACCACCTCGCTGGTGGCGGTGAGTTCGGCGTGCTCCACGTAGTGGATCGTCTTGAAGACGGTGAAGAGGGTGTCGTCGTACCGCTCCAGCTTGGGCCGCTGGTGGGCGTGGACGGCGTCCTCGACGGCGAGCGGGTGGAGTCCGAACTCGGCCGCGATACCGGCGAATTCGGCCTCGGTCGGCTCGTGCAGACCGATCCACGCGAAGCCGCCGGACTTCCGCACCTGCGACATCGCGCCGCGCGGGGTGAGGCAGGCGCGGTCGTCGATCCGCGTGCCGTCGCGGTAGACCGCGCAGTCGACGATGGCGCTGGAGGCCGTGTGGTCGCGGGTCGGGTCGTAGTTCGTGTACGTGGTCGGGGTCTTGCGCAGGCTCGGACGCAGGGTCGGCCGAACGGCGGCGCGCAGGTCACGGATCATCGACATGGGCGTGCTCCTTCACGGACAGGCCGTCGGCGAGCGTGGCGCAACCCGGAATGAGGACGGGAAAGGGACTTCGTCCACAAAGCGGGCGGCACCGGAGGATCGCGGTGACGGCGTTCGCAACTCAGACAGGCGAGAGGGGGGTGCTCTTCCGTCGGACGCGATGCCGGAGAGGGGGGTCCGCGGTTCAGGGACCCGGGGTCACCGGAGGGAGGAACGCACCGGGCTCGGGTGCGATGCGGCGGAAGAGCGGCTGGTACTGCCCGATCGACTTCGGTCCATCGCAGTCCCACCTCCTCCGGCCGGTCCCTCGTGAGGGATGACGTGTGACGCACAGTCGGGAAACCCGACCAGTGGCCAACACTATCAGCCGACCGAGGGTCAATCCCTTACTTTGCCCGTTCCATACGCGATCTATGCTCGCGGCATGGGAGAAGTTCTTGCACTGGTCGAGGCCCGGCTGCGTACGGCCCTGGGCGAACCGGACGCGCGGGCCGCGGTGACCTTCCTCGGCACCGACCGGATCGAGGTGCTCCGCTTCGTCGACGCGGAGGCCGGGCTCGTGCGCTACGCCACGCTCGGCATGGCGGCGGCGCCGATGGCGGACCCGACGGCCGCGCTCGCCGACCCGGTGAAGGGCCCGCGCGCCGAGCTGGTCCTGACCGTACGCCTCGGGCGCGCCGACACCGACAAGGTGCTGCGCCCGCTCGCGGTGCTCGCCGCGACCCCTCAGGTGGAGGGCGTGATCGTGGCGCCCGGCGCCTCGCTGGACCTCGGCGAGCCGCTCTGGCCGGGGGCCGGCTTCAGCTCGGTGCTCGTCGCCGAGTCGGGCGGACTCGTGGAGGACCTGGAGCTGGACGAGCCCATGGACCCGGTCCGCTTCCTGCCGCTGCTGCCCATGACCCCGAACGAGGCCGCCTGGAAGCGGGTGCACGGCGCGCAGGCCCTGGAGGAGCGCTGGCTCGCCCGGGGAACGGACCTGCGCGATCCGCTGCGCGGTTCGGTGGCCCTGGACTAGAGGGGGCGCGTGCCGGGGTGAACGCTTCCGGCCGGACGGGTGATCGGCGGCGGCCGTCCTTGACGGGAGGCGTGCGCGGGAGGACCGTTGAGCCCTATGAGGGGCGAACCCAGTTGTCCGAAGTGCGGTGGGCGGGTCAGGGCGCCCGGTCTCTTCTCCGACTCCTGGCAGTGCGACGTACACGGACCCGTGCACCCGCTCCAGCCGGTGATCCCGCCCAGCGTCGAAGGCCTCGGTGTCGTCGTGCACCGCTCCCACGTACCCGTCTGGATGCCCTGGCCGCTCCCCGTCGGCTGGCTCTTCACCGGGGTCGCCTACGCCGGTGACGACCGCAGCGGCGGGCGCGCCACCGCCGTCGCCTGCTCCGGGCCCGGCCCGCTCGGCGGCATCGGCGAGCTGCTGCTCGTCGCCGAGGAGCTGGGCGTCGGCCTCGGCGCCCGGTACGCCGGCATCGACGGCCCCGACCCCGGCTCCGGCATGGCGATCGACAAGCCGCCGCAGGCCAAGGTCCTCGCCGCCGGCCGCCCCACCCCCCTCTGGCACGTCACCGGCACCCCCCACGACCGGGCGGTCTTCGCGGGCGAGGCCCGCGGGCTCTGGCTCTGGGCGATCGTCTGGCCCGAGCAGTCCGGGCTGCTGATGTACGACGAGCTGGTCCTCACCGACCTGCGCGACGCGGGTGCCGAGGTCGAGCTGCTGCCCTGCGGGGCGCTCACCCCGCGACTGCTCGGCTGACCGTCCGCCCACGTCCGGGCGCGTAATGGGCGACTCCTGGCTGGGGTCCGTACAGTCGGGTGCGTGTCGCCCGTTATGCTGGAGCGTCGCCCGCCCGTGCCGAGCCCCCTGGAGAACCGCGTCGTGCGCATCGACCTGCACAGCCACTCCACGGCCTCCGACGGCACCGACACCCCGGCCGAGCTGGTGCGGAACGCCGCCGCGGCCGGACTCGACGTCGTCGCGCTCACCGATCACGACACCACCCGCGGGCACGCCGAGGCGATCGCCGCCGCGCCCGAGGGGCTGACCGTCGTCCCCGGCGCCGAGCTCTCCTGCCGCCTCGACGGCATCGGCCTGCACATGCTCGCCTACCTCTTCGACCCCGAGGAGCCGGCCCTGCTCGCCGAGCGCGAGCTGGTCCGCGACGACCGGGTGCCGCGCGCCCGGGCCATGGTCGACCGGCTCCGGCTGCTCGGCGTCCCCGTCACCTGGGAGCAGGTCGCGCGGATCGCCGGCGACGGCTCCGTGGGCCGCCCGCACGTGGCCGAGGCCCTGGTCGAGCTGGGCGTCGTCCCCGACGTCTCGGGGGCCTTCACCGTCGAGTGGCTCGCCGACGGCGGCCGCGCCCACGTGCAGAAGCACGAGCTGGACCCGGCGGACGCGATCCGCCTCGTCAAGGCGGCCGGCGGCGTCACCGTCTTCGCCCACCCGGCCGCCGTCAAGCGCGGCCAGGTCGTGCCGGAGTCCGCGATCGCCGCCCTCGCGGAGGCCGGGCTCGACGGCATCGAGGTCGACCACATGGACCACGACGAGCCCACCCGCGCGCGGCTGCGCGGCCTCGCGAAGGAGCTGGGCCTGCTGGTCACCGGCTCCAGCGACTACCACGGCAGCCGCAAGACCTGCCGGCTCGGCGAGTACACCACCGATCCCGAGATCTACGGCGAGATCACCCGCCGGGCCACCGGCGCCTTTCCCGTCCCCGGCGCCGGCGGAGTCCGCTCCTAGGGCCTGTCCGGCGGACCGGTACCGGTAGGCCGCGGCGTCCCCGCGGTGCGGCGAAGCGCCGCACCGGGCGCCGCGGTCCCGGCCGTGGTCCGCGGGCACGGCGCGCGGCCCGCCTCCGGGCCGGGCGTCCACTCCGCCGTCGTGCCGACGGCGGGGCGCCGTGCCGCCTCCGCCCGCCCCCGTCCCGTACCGCCCCTTCGGCCCCGCACGTCCGTCGTGCGGGGGCGGGGCACTCCCGCGCCGGTTCCGGAATCATGGATTCCGGTCCGGTGTGCCCACTCCACCGTTCGACCCTCACCCGCAAGGCACCCCACCGTGTTCGACGTCGCCGTCTTCGGCTCGCTCTTCCTCACCCTCTTCGTGATCATGGATCCGCCCGGCATCACGCCGATCTTCCTCGCGCTGACCTCCGGCCGCCCGGCCAAGGTCCAGCGCCGGATGGCCTGGCAGGCCGTCGCCGTCGCCTTCGGCGTCATCACCGTCTTCGGCATCCTCGGCCAGCAGATCCTGGCCTACCTGCACGTCTCCGTCCCCGCCCTGATGATCGCGGGCGGCCTCCTGCTGCTGCTCATCGCGCTCGACCTGCTCACCGGCAAGACCGACGAGCCGAAGCAGACCAAGGACGTCAACGTCGCCCTCGTCCCGCTCGGCATGCCGCTGCTCGCCGGGCCCGGCGCCATCGTCTCCGTCATCCTCGCCGTCCAGCACGCCGACAGCGCCGCCGCGCAGGTCTCCGTCTGGACCGCCATCGCCGCCATGCACGTCGTGCTCTGGCTGACCATGCGCTACTCGCTGCTGATCATCCGCGTCATCAAGGACGGCGGCGTCGTCCTCGTCACCCGGCTCGCGGGCATGATGCTCTCCGCGATCGCCGTGCAGCAGATCATCAACGGCGTCACCCAGGTCGTCCGGGGCGCCTGAACCGCGCCCGGACGCCACTGCGCCCCCGTGCGGATTCCGCCGGAGCGGAGTCCGCGCGGGGGCGCGGTGCGTGGTGTGGACCTGCCCCGTTACGAGGCGGAGGTCTCTGCGGGTCGGATCCAGATGCGCTGGCCGATCGCGGCGGCCTGCTGCACGATCCGGTTGACGGAGGCGGCGTCCACGACGGTCGAGTCGACGGGCGTGCCGTCGACGTCGTCGAGTCGCAGGATTTCGAAGCGCATGGCTTCTCCCTTCGTCCGAGTTGATCCTCCATACGGAGAACTTGTGTACGTATGTATCCAACGGCGGAGCCATCCAGAACATTCCTTACGCTAAGGAAAATTTTCGGATGGCTAACTACTCACGGGTAAGGGGTGTGGCGGACCGCCCTCGCGAGGCGGACAATGAGGGCCGATGAACGACGCCATGAACCCCGCACCACCCTCCACCGACACCCTCCGCGCGCTGGCCGCGCTGGAGGACCGCATGGAGCACACCAACGAGCTCCTGCGGCGCATGCTGGCCGAGGTGGCCAAGACCCCGTCCACTCACGCCATCTTCGTCGACGCCGGTTACGTCCATGCTTCGGCCGGGTTGCTGGTGACCGGCACCGAGGACCGGCGCTCCTACGACCTCGACGCCGAGGGCCTCATCGAGGCGTTCATCGACACCGCCCGGACGATCTTCGCCGACAGCCGACTGCTCCGCGTCTACTGGTACGACGGCGCCCGCCGCCGCATCCACACCCCCGAACAGCAGTCCATCGCCGAGCTCCCCGACGTCAAGGTCCGCCTCGGCAACCTCAACGCCAACAACCAGCAGAAGGGCGTCGACTCCCTCATCCGCACCGACCTGGAGTCCCTCGCCCGCCACCGCGCCATCAGCGACGCCGCCCTCATCGGCGGCGACGAGGACCTGGTCTCCGCCGTCGAGGCCGCCCAGGGCTACGGCGCCCGCGTCCACCTCTGGGGCATCGAGGCCGCCGACGGACCCAACCAGGCCGAGGCCCTGCTCTGGGAGGTCGACAGCCAGCGCACCTTCGACCTCGACTTCTGCCGGCCGTACGTCACCCGCCGCCCGGTGACCCTGTACGAGAACGACGCCGAGCCGCCGCCCTCGCGCGACGAGGTCCGCTTCGTCGGCGCCCAGATCGCCGCGACCTGGCTCGGCGAACGCGGCCGCGACCGCCTCGCGGAACTCCTGCCCGGCGACCCGTACCTCCCCGCCGCCTACGACCAGGACCTCCTCGTCGAGGCCGAGTCCCGGCTCAGCCGCTCCCTGCGCGGCCACGGGGCGCTCCGCCGCGCCCTGCGCGACGGCTTCTGGCAGCACCTCAGGGCGCAGTACTGAGCCGTGCCGTCGTGGGGGCCGGCGCGTCCACACGCCGCCAGAAGGCGGCGAGGCGCTCGGCCAGCTCGCGCGGGTGCGAGACGTTGGGGGAGTGACCCGCTCCCTCCACCACCGTGTGGTGCGCGCCGGTACGGGCGGCGACCGCCGCCAGCTCGGCCGGCGGCCAGACCATCTCCCCGGAGCCGTACGCCAGGTGCACGGGCAGCGTCAGGCCGGCCAGCTCCGCCGGGCCGTCCGGGTCGCGCAGCAGCAGCCGTCCCGCGCCGGACAGCTGGGAGACCTTCGTCAGCATCCAGCGGCGCCGCAGGAAGCCCACCAGCTCGACCGAGTCGACCGCCTCGTCGGGCTGCTCGCCCCGGCTGTCCAGCCAGCGCGTCGTCCGCCACACCCGGTCCTTCGCCAGCAGCGCGTGCCCGGCCCGCAGCGCCCGGATCCGGACCCGCTGGGGGCGGGCGACCCGGCCGGGGCCCGAGGAGAGCAGCGTCAGCGAGCGGAAGGCGCGCGGCGCGAGCACCGCGGCCGAGCGGGCGACGAGCCCGCCGAAGGAGTGCCCCAGCAGGTGCACCGGACCGTCCCGCAGCGCCACCGCCTGCGCGACCGCGTCCAGGGCGAGCGCCCGGCGGCGGTAGGCGGCGCGGCCCCGTGGGCCGTGCGACTCGTTCTGGCCGCGCCCGTCGACGGCGACGACGCGGTAGCCGGCCTCGCTCAGCGGGCCGAGCAGCGCCAGGAAGTCCTCCTTGCTGCCGGTGTACCCGGGCAGCATCAGCACCGTCCCCCGCCGCTCGCCCGCCGGCACGGCGTCCAGCACGGCGAACGCGCCGCGCACGGTCTCCAGGCGGTGGGCCCGGGTGCGCGGGGGGAGGGCCAGGGAGCGGGGCTTGCTCATGCAAGGACTGTAACCGGACGACCGGAGGGCGGGCTCCGGGGACGACGACGGCGGCCCGGCCCCTGGTGGGGGC